>JAJFML010000158.1 GCA_021772195.1 Chlamydiota bacterium
AAAGGCGGTTTTGAATATCTTTTTGATAGTCATAGTCATCAAGATTAATTTTATTTTTACGTGCACTGCCCAGTTCAATCATCTAATCTGTTCTCTAAGTTGTTGATTTCTAGCGAGAAATTAGTTTCAAAAATTTAATTAAAATTCCAAAAACTAAGAATTTTTCAACGCAGAGTTTAGCAAAAAATAGCTATTGTTGACAAGAAGATCAGAATCCCTCAAAAGGAAATTATAAACACGGGTTAAGGAGTTATTATGCAAAGCGCATGGAAAATTAAAATGCTAGTTTTAGCAAATGTACTGTTGGTTACATTATTTATTGTTTCTGGATTTGGGGGTAGTAACTCCTTTAAAAATCTTGAGGTTGGTTCACTTATCATAAAATCTCCTAATTCTAAGTCGTCTATCCATTTAGGCTTTAAAGATGATCAGGCGGTTATTTCCATCTTAGATGAGGCTGGAAGGTCTTCCTTTCAAGTTGTAAGCGCAGAGGATGGGTCTGTTCTTTCTCTAAATGATGCATCGGGCTCTGAAAGAGTTGCTGTAAAAGGGGGAGCTACTCCCGGTATTTTTATGAAAAACGATGAAAATAAAACAATTGGAACATGGACAATGCTATCTGACGGCGGCTCAGGCTTTGGTCTTGCTAATCGAAATGGCGGGGCCAGTACAATTCTTCGAGGTGGTATGAATCCCAGCGTCTCTTTCTTCAATGCAAACAGCGAACCTACAGCTGCACTTGGTATGATTCAAAGAGTGCCGCATCTTCTCATCTCTGGTCCTGTTGGAAATGAAGGCATTCTAATTCACGGCGGAAAGCCATCTTCAATGCTCTTTGTAGATGAGATTGGCAAAGTTAACATTATGATTTCAAAACATGGCGTCTTTCAAGGTAAAAAAGAAGGAGCACCTGCTCAGCCTAAGAAAGAGAAAAAGGTCTTTTCATTCGATGATACAGACATGTTTTTTCCAGACGTTGAAATGGATGAAAAAAGTCACCGATAAAAGGGAGATAAGATGGAACCTAAAAGCTCAATAGAAGGTTTTCAAAGAGAATGGGAAGATATGGCTCTTCATCTATCTACCCACGTACCGGCAGGCAATCTCCGAGATAAGCTGGAGGAACAGCTGATTTGGCTCAAGAGCCAGCTGGTTTATTTTGAGGAGAGCCGTGACTATGATCAGTTAAAGGGCTATTTTAATGAGGTTGTAGATTCTATCAACCTCGAGCTCCATCTCAATCGAAAAGAGCGCTTCCGTAATCAATAATAGAGGGGTTAAAACCCCTCCTTTCTTAAGTTGTTAAAAATAAGACGCTTGCAAATCTCCATTTTAAAAACAAAACTTTACATTAATTAAAATAAAGTTTATAATAGTTGTATTAAATAATTAAAAAAAAAGGAGAAGTTATGTCATCGGTTAGTAATAATTTATCAGGAAAAGTTGTTAATTTTTTTAGCTCAGAAAAATATAAGTATAGTCCTGCGTCTAAAGTACCTGGTTTAAACGCTATAGTGGGTGCTTTTAGAATGCTTGCTGGATTTTTTCAGGTAATAGCGGGAGATCCTTGGAATAGAGCGGTTCATGATATATTTAACGGTCTTGGTGAAATAACTTGGGTTCTGCCAATTGCCCAATATTTTTATCTGCAAAATGAGGAAGATAAGAAAAATTACGCGCAACTAACATGATGTTGGTAAGCGGCGAACAGGGCGCTGAGGGAATACCTGTAGGTAGGCTTGAAATATTTGGCTGGGGAGCCAGCTAGTGTACTTTGAGGAGAGTCGTAACTACGATCAGTTCAAGGTCTATTTTAGCGAGGTTGTAGATTCTATTAACCTCGATCTCCATCTCAATCGAAAAGAGCGCTTTCGAAATCAAGAAAATATTGAAGGTTACAAAGATCAGATTAAAAGTTTAGTGAAACAGACAGTGTATTGTAATGGTTCTGAAGCTTCTATGCTAGTTAAGTTTGATAAACAAAATACTGGTTTATTTGGATCGTATACCGATCAGAATAGAGATATTTCAAAGACGCGCATCTTGTTTTAGGAATTAAGATTTTCTCTCAATTTTTCAAAATAGGAGATCCTTTTTTTCATCTCTCTTTCAAAACCGCGCTCTTCAGGTTGGTAATAGGTCTTGCGACCCATCTGATCCGGAAAGTAGTTCTGCCCCGAAAACCCTTTCTCTGTATCATGATCATAGATATATCCTTCTGAACAACCCATTTCTAACATCTGTTTCGTTGGAGCGTTGAGTATCTTTTTGGGAGGATTCAAAGAGCTTGTCTTTTCTGCTGAGGTGGATGCACTTTTCATTGCCAAGTATGCCTTGTTGCTTTTGGGAGCGAGCGCTAGATAGATGACTGCTTGCGCGAGCCCTAGCTCTCCTTCGGGGGATCCCAGAATGGTGTACATCTCATGGGCATCGAGTGCATATCTTAGAGCTGAAGGATCTGCAAGTCCAATATCCTCCACAGCCATACGAATTACCCTTCGCGCGATGAACTTGGGGTCCTCACCTCCATTCAGCATTCTTGCGAGCCAATAGAGAGCAGCATCGGGATCGGATCCTCGAATCGATTTATGAAGAGCAGAGATAAGGTTGTAATGACCTTCTTTGTCACGATCATAGAGAGAGGATTTCTTGTGAAGAAATTGCTCAAGATTTTCTAGTGGCTGTTCGGTATCGATCTCCTCTAAATTCTCAATGAGGTTGAGGAGGTGTCTTGCGTCTCCTTTCGATAATGCAGTGAGATGCTTTTTTAGATTAAGGGAGAGCTTTTTGCCGGTTTTTGTTTCGTATTGGTTCAGGATGTGAAGGATTGCATCATCATTTAAAGCATTGATTTCAAGAACGCGAAGGCGAGAGAGGAGCGCGTTGTTGATTGCAAAAGAAGGATTTTCCGTAGTAGCTGCAATGAGTGTCATTGATCCATCTTCCAAATAGGGAAGAAAGAGAACTTGCTGAGCTCGGTTGAATCGGTGAATCTCATCGATAAAAAGAATCGTTTTTTGTCCAAAGAAGGATTTTTCGGAAAGAATTTTTCTAACATCTGAGATAGTAGATGAGACGGCAGATATGGAGAAAAAAGAAGCATTTTTGAAGGACTTTCCATAGAGCCTTGCAATGGGTGTCTTTCCAGATCCGGGCGGGCCAAAGAGTAGGATTGAGAGAGGTTTATTGCTTTGAATTAGGTGAGTTAACCATCCTTTTTCTCCAATAAGCTTCTCGTGACCTACAACCTCACCTATAACAGTGGGTCTTAATCTTTCAGATAATGGCGGTTTCATAGCTCACTCTTATTTCTTTTTAGCCATTCGATGATATCATCCGATTCATAAAGAGCTTCTCCCTCATGAACAAGACAGGGAACCTGAGTTTTTCCGCCTAGGTTTTCAAGTTCATCGATATATTCTGGGTTTTTAGAGAGATCCTTAATTTTCACAGAGAGCTCTTCTTTTTCAAGATAATTTAAAACTTTTCTGCAAAAGGGACACATGGTGCGAATGTATAGTGTAATCATTTTTAATACCTCATTTTATCGGTGTTAGCGTATCAAAAAGTTGTTATATATGCAAGCTGTTCTGTTTAAGTTGGTTGAAAATGTAAATTCCGACTATATTAAAAAAATATCTTGATAGTAATGTGCTTTTTTGAGCTAATAAACAATGTAAGGTTATTTCAGAATACAGGGGAGTTTTATGAAAAACTGTGATTTTTTTGCTATGATCCTTTTGATTCTTGGCGGGATCAACTGGGGTCTCTGGGGCGTTTTCGACTTTAATCTTGTTGATTACGTGTTCGCTAGAGTATGGATTGATAGAGCACTCTATTTCCTAATCGGCGTATCTGCTGTCTATGTTGCTTTCTCTTGGAAAGTACTACAAGGACGTATCACCAGAAAGTAGTTCGTCAAATTGTAAAGGCCTTTTCATATTCTTATGAAAGGCCTTTATTTTTTCCCTTAATTGGACCCCATTTACACTAATCAGTCACTCGCTTACTAAAAAAAATAAATGTAATACTTATTTTAATTTTTTTAACCCTTTTAGTTCAGGTTTTTAGAGCTTTTTAAAAAAAAGTTAAGATCTTAAAATCGCCCTCAGAGATATATGCGAGCTGGATATTTTGCTGATTTAATTATAAATGTCAAAGTATTTTTATCATAAATTTGATTTAATTATAGAAATTATTATATATTAAAAGAGTAAGGTAAATGAATAGTTTTTTAGTAAACAGCATATGCCGATAGCTTCCATCAGTTGGTGGGGCAGTAAAAGGAGGAATTTATATGTTAAAACGTAAAAGGAAAGTGGCTAGCAAGCGAAAGACTGCTAAAAAAGCTACTTCGAGAAAGAGCACTGCTCGCAAGAGTAAGACTACTCGTAAAACAGCTAAGCGTAAAGCTGCTAAAAAATCTACAGCTAAGCGTAAAACTGCTAAGAAAAAAACAGTTAAACGTAAAACTGCTAAGAAAACTACAGCTAAGCGTAAAACAGCTAAGAAAAAAACAGTTAAACGTAAAACTGCTAAGAAAAAGCCAGTTAAGCGTAAAGCTGCTAAAAAAACAGCTAAACGTAAAACTGCTAAGAAAAAACCAGTTAAGCGTAAAGCTGCTAAAAAATCTACAGCTAAGAAAAAAACAGTTAAACGTAAAACTGCTAAGAAAAAGCCAGTTAAGCGTAAAGCTGCTAAAAAAACTACTGCAAAAAGAAAGACAAAAAGAAAAGCTGTTAAGAGAAAACCTGCCGTAAGACGTAAAAGAAGAGCTAAAAAAGAAGAAGCTCCTATCGCACTACTTACAGCCTAAGCATTTTATAAATGTTACGTTCAGAATCGAGCAAGAGTCTTACTTGCTCGATTTTTTTCTATATAGAAAATAGTTAGAAGTGCCCTTCCATCACAATCTCCTCAAACTCTTTTCGTAAACTAGGCTCCTCTTTTAATTGAAGCTCCGCAGGTAGGCTCTCCTTTGAAGCTTTTTTGCCAATTGCAACCATTGCCTCTACTTGGTATTCATCCGGGATTTTCAGGTCCTTTTTAGATCTCTCATAATCAAAGCCTTGCATACCATGGACCACAAAACCTGAGATAGATCCTTGAAGAGCTAGGTTTTCCCAGGCAGCGCCCGTATCAAAGCTGTGAGTGGGGGCTGGCTTGTTATTCTTCTCAAAAGCCAAACGCGAGATGACGACGACTAAAACGCTAGCATCTTTTGCCCAGGATTGATTGAATTCAATCAGAAGATTAAAAAGAGCATTCCAATGCTCCGTCTCTCTGTGGGCATATATGAAGCGCCACGGCTGGGCGTTATAGCTCGAAGGTGCCCACCTTGCAGCCTCAAAGAGCGGGAAAAGTTCTTCGTTAGTCATAGCCTCGCCAGTCATAGCCCTAGGAGACCACCTGTTTAGAATCATAGGGTGGATGGGGTATTTAGTTTTTCTTTCGCTCATGGAACGCTCCTTTGTTTGCTCTTGAATATAGTAGATAAGGATAAAAAAGGTGAAAAAAAATCTAATAACTTTTAAACAAAAAGTAGGGGGAAAAAACAATGGCACTACGAGTTCACTCACATCAAGTCTTAAATAATCTGATCGACTTCAAACATAAGGTTTTACGCAAAGAGCAGCGGATAGAAGAGGGCTCTTATGAAGAAGAGACTCGGATTTATCCCGCTTTAATTCATTCGAAAACGGGAGATATTAGATTTATAAAGCAAAGAGAGAAGATTCAGGATGTAGCATTTGATATTAAGGAAGAAGAGGGCTGGGATATAGGTGATTGGAGACAAATCCATGTGATTGTCCATAATCCAGATAAAGGAAATAAGGCCTTTGAAATTCTTGACCAAGTAAATGAGAAGTTTGATGAGGGAGAGCTTGAAAAAATCGCTAGAAGAATTATGCAAGAGACTCTCGAGGTTCTTAATAAGAAAGCAATTTCCTATCCCGGAGAGGGAAGGGTTGAAGACTATGTCTTAAATGATGTCTCAGAATTTGAGCTCGCAGCCTCATCGGAAGAATTTTTAAAAAGTCCTGCTTTTAAAGGAGCGATTACAAGGGAACAAGCGGAAGGTCTTCTCACTTCAAAAGAGGTAGGAACTTATCTTATACGGGATCTCGATACAGTAGCTGAGAGCACAAAATGCTGTTTTGTGAAAGAAAACGGCGTTAATTCTGAGGGTTTCATTCTTACTGTTAAGACAGATGATGATCAATATGCAGAATATTTCCTCTTAAAAAATGAGAAGTGGATGGTCTATAATGATAATCCTGACTATCAAAAGCAAACATCACAGTTCGCATCCTTTGAACATTTACTATTTAGCATTCCAAAAGTTAAAAAGGCTTATAGATCATGAAAAAATTAATTCTTTCTATTCTAATCATGATCTTTTCAAGCGCCCAGGCTTATACTGCAAAAGATTTTTCCCACTTATATGAGATGAAAGATTTTAAGAGAGAGCTTTTGCAGATGCACTTTATTCTTTATCGCGGTTATGTAAAAAATGCAAACTTTTTACTAAATGAGCTAGATCTTCTTGCAAAGAGTGGCAAGGGAAAAAGTTATGAGTTTGGAGCACTGAAAAGACGTCTTGGCTGGGAAATGGATGGGATGCGGCTTCATGAGCTTTACTTTTCAAATCTTGGGGGAAAGGGAGAAATAGTTAATGAAAAGCTCCTCTATGCAATTGAAAAAGATTTTGGCCACATGAATGCGTGGAAAAATGATTTTATGGATACGGGAAAAATTCGCGGAATTGGTTGGGTAGTTTTATATCGCGATCCGGATAGTGGGAAGCTCATTAACATGTGGATTAATGAGCATGATACGGGGCACTTAGCAGGTGGAGATCTTCTAATAGTTATGGATGTATGGGAACATGCCTACATTACTCAATTTGGTCTTGATCGAGCCAAATACATCGAGGCTTTTTTCAATAACATCAATTGGGAAGAGGTAAATGAACGTTACTTACGCAATTTCTGATTGATTCTGATAATTTGAATCAAAAGCATGATAGCTACAACACCACTAAGAAGAGCCATCGCGCCTGGCATAAAGCTAAGAGTCTTCCCAAATCGAAAGGCAAAT
>JAJFML010000159.1 GCA_021772195.1 Chlamydiota bacterium
TGAAATTGCAGCCTTCATGGTGGCATTTCGCCTGGCAAGCGTCCTTCGAAGATTATTTGGAGAAGCAATGGTGGGTTCTCTCTTCGTTCCTTATTTTGAAGAGATGAGATCATCCGACTCAAAAAAAGCTTCCTATTTCTACCGCGATCTCTCCTTTTCTCTTTTTCTTTTTTTAAGCTTGCTTACTTTAGGAATACACTCTATCGGCCTATTTTTTTCAGGTGAAATCGTTAAATATACAATGATCATGTTGATTGGGTTGATCTTTATCTGTCTGAGTGCGGTCAATAGCTCCTATTTGCAATGTGAAAAGCACTATTTTCTTCCTGCAATCAGCCCCATTCTTTTCAATGTTGTAACTCTAGTAGCTATTTGCACTATCAAAGAGAGGATTGGCTTTTTTCTATCCATTTCCGTTGTGGTGGGCTTTTTTATGCAGTGGCTTCTCACTCAAGTAAAGACAAATCAGCTTCTCAAAATGAGCCTAAGAGAATGGCTTACTCCTCAATTTTTCCCCATAGAAATTAGAGTTCTTTTAAAGCCTTTTTTTCTGGGATTAATTGGTGTTGGTGCGATTCAAATTAATAGCGCACTCGATGCCATCTTTGCAAGGTTTGCAGATCCCATTGGCCCCTCGTACCTTTGGTATGCAATTCGCTTACAGCAGCTACCAATGGCACTTTTTGCCGTCTCGATTGCAGCATCGATCTTGCCGCCTCTCGCAAGAGCTAAAGATAATAAGGTAAGTTTTGATGGGATTTTATCTGATGCTCTTCAAAAAGGCGCCTTTTTAATGACATTTTGCACTTTTGGCATATGGGCTCTTGGGGCCCCTAGTTTAAACCTGCTCTTTGGTCACGGAAATTTTTCATCATCTAGTCTTTTAATTTCCTCAGGGTGCCTAAGGGCCTACTCTTTAGCTCTTATTCCAAGTGTTTTCGTATTCATTTTTACTCAAAGCCAAACAGCTCGTAAAAACTTTTTAGTGCCTGCAATGGCATCTCTTTATTCTGTTCTTTGTAATGTTTTCTTAAATGGGTTTTTTGTCTTTGTGATGGGAATGGGGATTTATAGCATCGCAATTGCAACTGCTATCTCTTCGCTATTTAATGCCATCATTCTTGGCGCTAGATACAAAAGCCAATTTGATAAGAGTTTTTTTCTTCTCTTTTTGAAAGTTGTTATTTGCGCTTCTATCTCCACCTTTTTAACGCTCAGTACTGCAAAGCTATTTCATCCCGCAGGAGTCTTTCCTAGAGAGCTGATTGCTCAAGGAAAAGAATTTATTATTCTCTCTTTTGTCTACTTCAGCTCTTTTTATGTTCAATGCCGCCTATATAAAATTCCCAACCTATTCAAATCTGCTAACTCTTGATGTTCCGAAGAACTATTTTCATCACACTCTCTTCCTTTTCTCTTTTTTCGGGCCCATCTGATCTTTTTAAAGTGTCCCGGATTATTTGGCAGACTTATAAGACAAAGGATCTTCCTTCCTATGCAGTAGATGCGCAAGCTACATGGCTAAAGAGAAACTCTGAGTTCGCCTATTTTTTGTACGATGATGATGAGATTGAAAAGTACATTTCACAAAATTTGTACTGAGGAGCCTCTGAGGTTTTTTTATGATCTTCTAATTGGCGCTATGAAGGCGGATTGGTGGCGATACCTTGTTTTATCGCAGTACGGGGGAGTCTATACCGATTTGGACTCTATCTGCATGATTCCTATAAGAGATTGGCCTTTAAATGGACCTTTATCAGAGAAGCATATTCTCTTACTTGACTTGGATGAAAACCAAGGAGATTTTTGTCAGTGGACGCTTGCGTGCACGCCTCAGAATCCCGCAATGGAATATGTTTGTGATTATATTCTAAATAATTGGAAAGAAGTGGGCCTGCCTCGAGATGATAAAGGCGATATTCAGGTTTTAGAGATCACGGGTCCTAAAATATTTTCTTGCGCAATCAAAGAGTATATTGGGGAGAGTGTAGATATGCTCGCAGTTCAAATTACAAAAAGATATTTTAATGATAAGAGTTATCAGAGAAAGCTAAATGGGTTGGGTATCTTTTTTACACCCAAGAAATATTTTGGAGGTGAGGGGGTTGAAAATTTATTTTGGGGAAGCGATCCCGATTTTAATCCGTCTTATCATAGCTGGGCAAGATAAATGGAAAGGCTAGCAAATTAGGCCTTTTATTTCTGGATCGCTGTATAAAATGCAATTTTACCAACAAATACCACAACCTTGTGCAGCAGCAGTTTTCTTTAAATCTGCTTCTGAAAGATTGGCTTCAGGCTTTTGAGGTATATGTAAATAGATAGTATCTTTTGTGTCTTCAACTACTTTGTAAGTGATGTTTGAAGGACAATTAATTCCAAATTCATTTAGGACTGCTGTTGGGTTTTCTTTGAAGCGTTTTTTAAAAGCTTCATCAGTCCAGCATTTAGCAATCATTTCTGCCCATTTTTTTTTGTCTTCATCGCTTAGGTTATGTTTCATTCGAATTCTCCTGTTTATAGTTAAATTTTTTTGTAACATATTCGTTTAATTTTCCCAAAATAAAATTATATTTGATAAATAAGTTGTTTGCATAGACCAAGTATTGAAGAATTTCTTGCAATCATCTATTTGGATCAGTAGCCTACGCTTTATAACTAGTAAAGTGAGCCAATAAGAGTTGTTGCCTTTTTTCTAAGCTATTAAAGACTAAAATCTAAAATTCCGAATAAGAGTTTTCTAGATTTT
>JAJFML010000160.1 GCA_021772195.1 Chlamydiota bacterium
TTCAATGTCTTCTGGAAAAAAGCAAAAGAGCTCGGCGCAGACTATCTAGCAACTGGCCATTATTGCAGAACAAAAGACGGCAAACTCTTCAAAGGACTCGATCCCAATAAAGATCAAAGCTACTTCCTAGGAGCTGTCAAAAAAGGGGCGCTCGAAAACGTCCTTTTTCCCATCGGTGAAATGGAGAAGTCAGAAGTTCGTGCAATTGCAAAAGAGCTAGAGCTCTCTGTACACAACAAGAAAGATTCCACCGGCATCTGCTTCATCGGCAAAAGAGATTTCAAAACGTTCACTTCCTCCTACCTTGGTTACTCTCCTGGAAATTTTGAAAATATCCAAGGTAAAATCATCGGCAAACACGACGGCTCTGCCTTCTATACCATTGGTCAAAGAAAAGGTTTAGGAATTGGAGGACCAGGAGATGCATGGTTTGTAGTTGATAAAGACTTGAAACGAAATGTTGTGATCATTGAGCAAGGAAAAGACCACCCCGCTCTTTATAAGAAAGAACTCTACGCCATCGATCTATCTTGGATAACGGAGGCTCCCCCTCTCCCCTATTCTTGCACAGCAAAAGTACGCTATAGACAAGAAGATCAACCTTGCACTATTCAAAGTATTGAAAATGGCAAAGCTCATGTCATTTTCAATGAACCCAGAAGAGCAATTACTCCCGGTCAGGCTATCGTCTTCTACAATCAAGACGAGTGCCTCGGCTCCGGTAAAATATTATAAAACCTCTTTATATTTAAAAAATATATTATACAAGATACTAAAATAATAACTTTACTTTCTTTAATTATAAGTAAATTCAACTATACATTTAATCAATTCCCTCCTAGAATCTTAGAAAAATAACTTCATTTTAAAAGGAATACAAAGAATGGCAGCTCAGCTACCCTCTATGGAAAATAGCCCACTATATTCTTTCCAAGGACAAGATCTTCCGTTTTTTCTACTTGAATCCCCTCCTAAACTTTTTGAAGAGACTACCCCACAGAAGAGAATAGAAAAAACCTATAAAAACTCAATTTCAGTAAGATCTCCAAATATCTCTACTATGCCTCTTCTTGCCCTACCTCCACCTTCACTAAGGTTTCCTGTAAGAATGGGCTCTCTTTTTCCAACTCCTGAACAACGAGCTAATTCTATCTTTTTAGAAATTTATCAACATCACCCTGCTGAAGAAAAGCGCCTCTCCTCCTCACTATCATTCTCTGGTCCTAAAAGTCATGCTCCATGGGGAAAAAGCCTAATTGCAGCTGAAGCTCAAGTCAAAGTTCTGAGCTTAACAGAACAAGTCCTAGCCATTATTGAGGAAGGTGAAAACGATCTAGATAATGAAAATGCATTTTCTGAAAGCGACGAACTTATTTTTCAAATTGATGATCTAGATTTAGTAGAATAGGGAAGGTCTTTTTTTAGAACTTTTAAGTATAAACTTTTTTTTAATACTAAAAAATTGTCAATATCTCTAGATTTATCTTTATATTAATTCAATGTTCTTTTAAAATAATATCCCCTAAACAATTACATTAAGAGGAAAACATATAATGTCAACACCCGCCGGACCCAAACTCTCGCCAATGACTCCAACAAATCTACCCGAGGATCTTTCCATAGGCTCAAGCTCTCCAAGTGCACTCTCACTTCTTTCTAAATCCCCATCAAGTGGAGTAAGTCTCTTTACCTCTTCTCCTTCACTTTCAAATAACGATGGTTCAATGACAGAAAAACTTCACGAGTTAAAACTGCAAGCAGATGTAGTTCAGAAACAGGCAGCTGCAGCCGCAACTTCCCTGCAAGATCAATAGAGATTTAAGACTATTTAACTGCGAAATTAAAATTATTAATTTTAGACAACTTATGGATTTAAAAGGAGGAAGTTAAAATGGACGTTTCAAAAACACATTCTCAACAATTTAGTAAATTACTTCAAGGCACTTCACCTTGCCAATTTATGTTTGATGAGGAACTAGATCAAAATCTAACAGTGAATAATTCTAGCGAGATGGAGGAATACCCTCTTTCGGGTAGAGTATCTATTCCAGCCTCTGTTGCTGTTTATAATGGTAGAGTCTCCGCTCCTGCAGCTATCCCTGTTCAAAGAAAGATTGCCTCTCCTCCTCCATTAGCACCTCAAAGAAGGGCTAAATCTGCATTTCAACCAACGGCACAAAAACCCACGAATCGCTTTGTGATTAATTTCGGCAAAGCAGAGATGACAAAAGTACAACAAGATCTTGCTGCAAGAACTGCCAAGCTTCTTAAAGAACATATGGAACAAGGAAGATCTCAAGAGCAAGAAGATGACGATGGGTGCTTTTTTGGAACTGGCGATCCTTTATAGGATACTTCACTTAAGCTTTTTAAAAGTGAGCCTAGATCTTTGGGCTCTCTCTCCTCCATGTAATAGATCTTTTCAGGATGAATTACACTACAAAGACTCTCCAAACTCTCTTTTTGCAAAATAATAAAGCTTACTTCGCTTAGAGAAGAGAGAATGTGGATAAAATCACTGTCAGGCTTAAAATCTTTGAGATAGATAATGAGTTCATTCTCTTTGGAAAGATCAGAAATTCTTCGAAAGATGGGAGATGTTAACCCTTTTTCGCTATCTAAAACGAGTATAGAA
>JAJFML010000017.1 GCA_021772195.1 Chlamydiota bacterium
TAGGCAGGATCGCAATGAGGGCTAAAAAAATAGCACCAGCCAAAGTGATTCTGTTCATGGTATATTCTAAAAACTCTTGTGTAGGCTTTCCCTGTCTTACACCAGGAATAAAAGCGCCATTTTTTTTCATATCGGAGGCAATCTGATCAGGTTTGAACTGAGTTGCTGTCCAAAAGTAAGTAAAAAATATAATTAGCGAGACATAGAATATCGTATATGTCCAGCTACCTGGAGATACCATATTTGCAAAACTGCCAAGCCATGAGCCTTGTCCTAAAAATTGTCCAACAGTGGCTGGTAACATTAAAAAGGATGAGGCAAAAATAACAGGGATAACCCCTGCATAATTAATTTTTAAAGGTATATGAGAGTTCGATCCTTGAACCTCATGTCTACCAACGACTCTTCTAGCATACTGTAAAGGAATGCGTCTTTGTCCTTGAATAATCAGAATGGTTCCCACAGTGATAAGAACAAATACACCAGCTAGAACTAAGAGAGAAGAAAAGGTGAGTTGACCAGGTTCTTGAGACTCTAAGTTTAGCTGTTTAATGATCGATCCAATTGTTCCAGGAAGCGATGATAGGATACCTATTGTTATAATAAGGCTGATTCCGTTACCAATTCCCTTTTCTGTGATCTGTTCACCGATCCACATAAGAAAAAGGGTTCCAGTAGTCATTGTTGCCATAAAGGTCAAAAAGAAGAGCCAAGGCACACCAAACGCTTGCATCATCATCATCTCATCTACGATAATTCCAGGATGAGAAGCGTTCATCTGAACGGCAAATTTTGCAAAAAGAGCCGATTGAAAAAGTGCCAACATAAGTGTCGCAACTCGGGTCCACTTAGATATCTTCTTTCTTCCTTGATCACTACTTTCTCTAATTTCTCTTTGAAATGATGGAACAATAGCAACTAGAAGTTGAAGGATAATCGACGCTGAAATATATGGCATAACCCCGAGCGCCAAAATTGTCATTTGTGCAAAAGCTCCTCCAGAAAAAATATCCATTAACTGAAATAGATTCTGGGATCCACCTGTTGCATATTTAAAGATCTGAACAGCTGCGTCAGCATTAATTCCGGGTACTGGTACAAATGAACCAATACGACAGACAGCTAACATTAAAACTGTAAAATATATTTTCGCTCGAAGTTCCGGTATAAATAAAATACGCTTGATACTATCAATCATGATTTGCCCTTAAAAAAGATTCTGAGATTTCTATCTACACTATTGTGTATGAAATCTTATTTTCTTCTAGTTTTTTTATCGCACCTTGCGAATATTTTTGGGCTTTGATTGTGACCTTCTTAGTTAATTCTCCTCTTGAAAGAATTTTAATTCCACCTGTAAGTTTTCTAGGTGCAATCCCCTTTTCAAAGAGTGTCTCAAAGCTAACAGTTTCCCCATCTTCAAAGAACTTCTCGATATCTGATAAGTTTATCGCCAAATGTGGTTTAATAAATCTACCGCGAGTAAATCCTCGAATTGGCAGTCTTCTATGAAGAGGCACCATACCACCTTCATAGCCGTATCTTCTTTTGTATCCCGATCTAGAGCCATCGCCCTTTTCACCACGGCAAGAAGTTTTACCGCGCTTAGATCCAACGCCTCTACCTACGCGTTGTACTTTTTTTCGGGGTCTGTGTGTATTTTGTAAATTATGCAGACTCATGTAATAGCCCTCTTTCCTCTAGAATATTCTTTCTGTTACGTAGCATTTTAAGAGCTTTTACTGTTGCTCTTACCTGGTTAAGTGGATTATTTGATCCAAGGCTTTTTGCAACAACATCTCTAACTCCAGCCATTTCAAGGACAGATCTGATTTTTGAACCAGCGACTACTCCTGTTCCTTCTGGAGCGGGCTTTAGCATTAGTTTAGCACCGTCAAAATCAACAACAACTCCGTGGGGAATAGTTGTTCCTTCCATCTCGAAACTAAATAGATTTTTCCTAGCTGCTTCTGATCCTTTACGAATAGCATCGGATACTTCGTTTGCTTTGGCAAAACCAAACCCTACATTTCCTTTTCCATCGCCAACAAGAATAAGTGCAGAAAAACTAAACTTTCTACCACCTTTTACAACCTTAGAACAACGGTTGATGTATAGTACTTTTTCTTCAAAATCGTCGGTTTTTTCTTCGCGTCTCTTAGCCATACATGGATTCCATTTAAAATTTTAGTCCTTCTTTACGAGCTGCTTCTGCAAGGGATGCTATAACACCATGATACTTAAATCTACCTCGATCAAAAACCGCATAGTTTATTTTTTTATCTTTAGCTGCTTTTGCAATCAGTTTTCCTAAATGCTCAGCTGCATCTTTGGATTTTATATTAAATTTTGTCTCTCTTAACTCTTTTGATTGTGTTCCCACGCCGAAAAGACTTAAGCCTTGCTCATCATCGATTAATTGCACAAAAAGGTGCTTATTCGTCTTAGAAACACAAATTCTAGGCCTTTCAGCATTTCCTTTAAGATTCTTACGAACTCTTAAAGTCCTTGTATTTCTTGTTTTGTTACGTTTGATTAGTGACTTTTCCATCTTATATCCTATTACTTAGACTTAGAAGCAGCTTTACCTGCTTTCTTACGTACGTATTCATTTTCATAGCGAACGCCTTTACCTTTATAAGGTTCAGGAGGTCTAATACTTCTAATTGTCGCAGCAAACTGACCTACTTTCTGCTTATCGATTCCAGATACAATGATTGTCGTTGATTTATCGACATTAACTTGTAGATCTGTTGGAATTTCAAGTTCAGTTGGGTGAGAAAAACCGAGTTGCATATCGATTTTAGTTCCTTTAACAGCTGCTCTATAACCCACACCAATCATAGTCAGGCGCTTTTCAAAACCCGCTGTCACTCCAATCACCATATTATTGATCAAGGAGCGAAATAGACCATGAAACTTTCCGTTGCTAAATAGTTTATCATCTTTCTCTATTAGCAGACTGCCCTCTTCTTGCTTGAGAGTAATCCCTTTCATAAGTTGTTGTGAAAGAAGTCCTTTTGGACCTTTTACATTAACAACATTATCGTTTGTAACTTGTACTTCTACCCCTTTGGGAAGAGCAATGGGTGATTTTCCTAATTTCGACATATTATTTTCCTCTTACCAAATCGTACACCATAGTTCTCCGCCAAGATTTTTTTGGCGAGCAGATTCACCATCTAAAATACCTTGTGATGTAGAGAGGATGGCAATTCCTAGACCATTAAAAACTCTTGGAATCGATCCATGCCCAACATATCTACGAAGGCCTGGCTTAGAGACTCTTTTTAAACCTTGAATGACAGATCTTCTATTCTTATATTTTAAGAAAATTCGCATTCTTTTATTGTCATTATCTACAAGAAAGCTATCAATGAAGCCTTGATCCTTGAGAATTTTTATAATCTCAAGTCTTGCCTTACTAAGCTCTGAGTCTACATAACGATGCTTTGCATCTTTAGCATTGCGCACTCTTGTTAAAATATCCGCTATTGGATCATTTGACATATTATAAACCTCTTCTTACTCTTTAAATGGGAAGCCAAGACTTTTAAGCAGGATTTGGCATTCGCTATCGGTGTTTGCGGATGTTACAAACGTAATATTCATACCCTGCTGTCTTTTGACATCATCTAGATTAATCTCTGGATAGATTTGCTGGTCATTGAGACCTAAGCTATAGTTTCCACTTCCATCACATTTTTTAGGAAATCCTCTAAAGTCACGTATGCGTGGAGACACGATATTGCAAAAACGATCTAGGAAATCATACATTCTCTTTCCACGAAGAGTTACTTTCAGTCCAATAGGAGTGTCTTCTCTAAGTTTGAAGTTTGCAATCGACTTTTTTGCCATAGTTATTACCGGCTTTTGGCCAGAAAGTAGTGTCATCTCTTTAATATGATCTTGCATGGCATTTTTATCTTTTACAGCTTCAGCTAAACCCATACTAATAATCATTTTCTTTAGGACTGGAACTTGGGATACATTCTTATAGCTATTGTCTTTTTTAAGCTGTGGTAGTATCTCTTTATAGAATTTTTCTCGTAACCTTGACATCTTCTCTATCCTGCATGTTTTTTGACAGATCGGAAAAGGACGTCCTTTCCGTTCTCTTTGTAGACAAGCTCTTTTTCATTCTTATCATTTAACTTTACTTTGACTCTGACAGGCTTGCCACCTGCAGAAACCAAGCTAACATTTGAAATATGAATCGGCATTTCCATGTCGATAATACCAGTTGTTTGCCCTTCCTCTTTCTTTTTAACATGCTTTTTACGCATGTTGAGACCTTGAATGACAACCTTGTCAGAACCTCTAGAAATGACCTCTCCAGTCTTTCCCTTTTCATTGCCTGCGATAACAATGACTTGATCGCCTCTTCTAATCCATTTACTCATACTATTTCTCTCTAAATTACTTCGGGTGCCAAGGATGTTATTTTAATAAAGCCTTCTTCACGAACTTCTCTAGCAATTGGTCCGAAGATCCTTGTTCCCTTTGGATTTTTCTTATCATCTATAATGACGCAGCTATTGTCGTAGAAACAAAGTTCTGAACCATCTTTTCTTATGATTTTAGACTTTGTTCTTACAATGACAGCTTTGACGACATCGCCTTTCTTTACATTTGCTTTAGGATCGGACTCCTTAACAGAGCAGACGATAATATCGCCAACAGCGGCATATCTCTTTTTAGATCCACCTAAAACCTTGAAGCATTTTACTCTTTTAGCTCCGGTATTATCGGCAACTTGAAGTTGTGTCTCTTGTTGAATCATCTTCCTTTCCTATTTTTTAACGAGTCCTACGACTCTCCATCTTTTAAGTTTAGAGAGAGGTCTTGTTTCCATAATAGAAACCTCATCACCAACTTTTAGATTTTCACTTTCATTATGAGCGTAATATTTCTTTCGCTTTTCAACGAGATTTTGATACTTTGGGTGACGTACTCTTCTTGTTACGTTCACGACAACTGTCTTATCCATTTTTGTGCCGATAACGACACCTGTTTGGACTTTTCTTATCTGTCTTTCCATCCGTCTTACTCTCTCTCTTCTTTTGTTTCATTTAGTAGTGTGAGAATGCGAGCTCTTAACTTTTTCTTCTCTTTAACAAGATG
>JAJFML010000161.1 GCA_021772195.1 Chlamydiota bacterium
TGGGTGCAAGCCCAGCTCAAAATAGACCTTGCCCCTGAACAGAAGACGGCTACGAAAAAGTGTCTAACAGAAAATATTCATATTGTAACTGGCGGCCCAGGTACAGGTAAAAGTACAATCACAAATGCCATTTTAACCATCCTTTCAAAAATTACAGATAAGATCCTACTCTGCGCACCCACTGGAAGAGCTGCTAAAAGGCTCACTCAAATCACTCGCAAAAAAGCATTTACCATTCACGGCATTCTCGAATTTGACTTCACAAATGGAGGTTTTAAAAGAAACCGAGAAAACCCCCTTCACATCGACCTTATCATCATTGATGAAGCAAGTATGATCGATACTTTTTTAATGGCCTCTCTCTTGAGAGCTTTGCCTGATAATGCGCGCGTTCTTTTCATTGGAGATATCGATCAGCTTCCAAGTGTTGGACCCGGAAATGTGCTCAAAGATATGATTGCATCGGGACAGTTAGGCGTTACCAAGCTAAAAGAGATCTTTAGACAAGCAAAGGGCTCAAAAATTATCACCAATGCCCACAAAATTAATACGGGTGAATTTCCCGAGCTTGGCACTTTTCATTGGAGCGATTTTCACTTTCATGAGATAGATGATCCCGAGATGATCCAACAAAAAATCCTTTCTCTGGTTCATAAAGAGATCCCTGAAATGAAGCACTTTGATTCTATCAATGATATTCAAGTGCTAGCTCCTATGAAAAAAGGAGCTGTTGGAACAGAAGTACTCAACCACAACCTACAAGAGACACTTAACCCTTCTGACAAGCCCTTTTTTAGAGGGGGCAGACGCTTCCACCTGCATGATAAGGTGATGCAAATACGCAACAATTATGACAAAAAGGTTTTTAACGGCGATGTCGGAAGAATTGTACAGATTGACCTTGCAAATAGCCAGATGCTGATATCTTTTGATGACAAGGCTATTGAATATGACTTTGCCGATCTCGATGAAATTTCACTTGCCTACGCTGTCTCCATCCACAAATATCAAGGAAGTGAATGCCCCTGCATTGTCATTCCCGTTCACACCTGCCATTTCAAACTTCTCCACCGCAACTTGCTCTATACAGGAGTTACTCGTGGAAAGCGCTTTGTAGTGCTTGTTGGCACAAAAAAAGCCATTGCAATTGCCATTAATAATGATGAAGTAAAAAAGCGCTTTACAGGACTGCAAAAAGCCCTCCTTGAGGAAAAAGCGGACATATCACCTACCCTTCCTCTAAAATTTTAATAGGCAATAACTCTCCTACTAGCTAGAATAGAGCTAGATTTAGGAGAATAAACCAAAATGAAAACACTCTTTAATGCGTTCAACCTCATTGAGTTTTCGTTTTCTTCTGATTCTTTCCATCGAAACCATCACGCTTAATTTCAAATAATTTTTTTACTTTATAAATTTACAATTCATGGTGATGGATATGAATATTCAATTATTTTTTATACTTATTGGCTTATTAGGATTAAGCTACATTTGGATCGGCAAAAAAGCCTCGCGAAATCTCCAAACAAATGACGATTACTTTTTGATGGGGAGAGGTCTAAAACTCATTCCCCTCTCATTGACTCTACTTGCAACACAACTAGGTGGTGGCACTCTTTTGGGAGCTGCCCAAGAAGCCTATTCAAAGGGGTGGATCGTGCTCTTCTATCCTTTAGGCGTCTCTATTGGACTGATTATCTTAGGGCTTGGATATGGCAAAAAACTGCGCTCGCTCGGCATCTCAACAATGGCTGAAATTTTTGAAAAAGTTTACGGCTCCATTTCACAAAGACTCGTAGCATCTACCCTCTCTGTCTTTGCTCTCTTTTTTCTCTTAATTGCGCAAGCCATCGCAACTAGGAAATTCTTTCTCTCCATTGGAGTAGACAGCGACTTAGTTTTTGCTCTTTTTTGGGGTGTTCTTGTTTTCTATACCGTGATGGGAGGATTTAAGGCAGTAGTTAATACAGACATCTTACAAGTACTCTTTATTATGTTCACACTTGGAGTCAGTTTCTTTCTCACAAACATACCTGAGAGCACTAAGATAACTTCGAATGAAACAGTTATTTTTTCAGATGTTCCTTGGATCTCATGGCTTTTAATGCCGCTACTTTTTATGTTAATTGAGCAGGATATGGCACAAAGATGTTTTGCTACAATAAATGCAAAGGCAATCAAAATTGGCTCCATTTCAGCGGGCGCACTTCTTTTCCTGGGCTCATCTGTTGCCATACTCTACGGAACTCTAGCAAGAGAGTATTCAATCCCCGTTCCAAATGGCTCAAGCGCCCTCATTGAGGCGATCAAAGCATTTACTAATCCAACTATCACAACATTCTTTATGTGTGCTGTGATTTTAGCCATCGTCTCAACTGCTGATTCTTTGCTCTGCTCGATTTCATCAAACCTCTCTTTTGACTTTTTGAATAGAGTTGAGATTTCTGAGAAAAAGAAGCTGTTGCTATCGAGGCTCATCACATTTTCCACAGGAGCTTTAGCTCTTATTGGCGCTTCTTATTTCAGTAACATCGTAGGAGTGATGATGCTCTCTTATGAACTTTCAGTCTCCGTCCTTTTTATACCAACCCTTATAGCTATATTTTCAAAAAATCCCTCAAAAATGGGATCTGCGCTAGCGATGGGTTTAGGCGGACTTAGCTTTGCCCTATTTAGAATCTATAATTTTTGGATTCCGAGGGAGATATTAGCTCTTGTTCTATCTTATTTAGGATACATGATAGGAAAAATGATAGAGAAAAAGAGTCTATCTCCAGCAAGAGTTAATTAGAATCTTTTGATTCTTCCAATTCCTGAGCTCTTATTGGAATAGGAGAATGAATAGTAAAATCAGGGTCTTCTCCTCGAAGTAACCTTAAGAGAAGATTTCGATTAATGCCGAATCTCTGATTAAAGGGACAACAAGTATTATAGAGGTTTCTAGGATCATGCTCTCCATATTGGTGGTGCCTTCTATCAAAAAGAGCTCGCATAGAAGGGTCTAAACTATTTCCCCAAGTATTCATCCACTCAGAGCCACCAATAGATCTCTGAGTGAGCAAGACAACATTCACAAGCCTTTTTTCCATACCGAGCAGCACCCTCTCTTCAAAACGCCTACTGGGTGATTCTGCGCGAATAAGTATAGAAATACCCGATAGCCCTTCTACCGTTTTAAACTTCATGATTGAGTTTGACATATCACCTGGAGAAAGCGTTTCTAATTCTTTATCGGGCTTCAATACAGGCATTCTGTAAATAGGAAATCCCCCTTTAGCAAAACACTCAAGTAAATCTCTCGGATAATCTATTCTTGCCTGAATTTTTGCTTCAAAAATTTTTCTACGTAGTCTTGGACTAGCAATTACTCGTGCATAAATCAACTCTTCGCACATATTCCAAGCTTTAGAGACCCTGGAAGATAGAACAAGCGCTCTCTCCTCGGAATGATCATTGGACCTATCTCCTAAAAGGAATTGGCACACAGTAAAAATACAAGATTCAGGCAGAGAGGTAAAAATATCGAGAGCAACTCCAACAGATGCCATTTAAATTCCTTATTTGAAAATTCGCGAAATTCTACGCTTTATTCAAATAAAAACTCAATTAGTAAACTTTATTTTATTCTGAAAGATTGTTAAGTATACGAAAAAACACGCTAAAAGCTAACACTCCAAAGGTTACTACAGAATATCGCCTAACCCTTTCCACAGCTCTTTTAGGATCTAATAGATCAGCGATATTCTCATGACCTCGAAACAAAGCCTGGTACAACGCTTCTTTTCTTTCTTCTCTAGAAATAGTGCACAATTTTAGAATTTCTCTAACTACTTGATCTCTACCACACTGAGAGGTGAAATTGAGTGCTTACAATATGATAGACTTTTCCATCTCAGGGTTTTCTCTTTAAATTTGCCGCACACCCAAATGGTTACCACTCAAAGAAAAACCACAAAGTATTGCTTTGAGTTTTTCAATATTTGATATGCGACTATTTCTAATAAATTCTGAAACTAAACGATAATTTTTATTAGCAGCAGCGCGTCTTAAAGCATTCGATCTATCTCTATCAGAGATTGGACCACTTCTTAGTATAGCGTGCAATGTTTGCAAGCGGCAATTATCTGTTATCTTCCTATTTATGGAGCTACAAACTTGCAAGAGAGCTTCACCTCTGTATTCATCAGAAATTTCAAATTGGTCCAAAATTTTTCCTGTTAATTTGAGAAGAGAGAGATTTGCAGCATGTAATAGTAGTTACTCTGCTTGTTCAATTAAGAAAAACAAAATATCGACATTATCAAGAACATCCTTAACCACTTGCTTTGGAATTCGAGCCCACTGCAAAAGGGCCAGGATAGTAAAGACATCTATATCTCGCCATATCATCTCCCAAAGTATTTTGCCTCCTTCTCTATCTAAGAGACTCATAATATATTCATCACTCATGTCATGCACATCAAAGTAGTAGTCCCTTAAAAAACTCAAAAGAACTTCCTTCTGTCTAAATTTTATATGATGGTGGTCTCTGATATTTTGTGATAGAGAGTTAGTTAAATCAGCAGAGTCAAGAAATCTCTTTGCATCTTGAATGACTTTTCCATGCAAAGCTATATATCTAAGATGCTGAGAGGGTAAAAGCTGATGATCATTCCCTTTTTCCTCCACCGACGGGGTATAAAACCTATACATGTCATGTACAATGGGTACTTCCATTTCAATTTGCCTTTGGAGTTCTGAGCAGGATTTGAATAGGATATCACG
>JAJFML010000162.1 GCA_021772195.1 Chlamydiota bacterium
GTCCAAGCTGCAATCAATCGAGCACTACCCAATCTACCAAAAGATCTACCCAATAACCCAACCTACAAAAAGCTAAACCCCTCTCAGACACCGATTCTATATATGGCGGTCTCATCCCCTTCCATGTCTCTCTCTGAGCTCTATGACTATGGAAACACCTATATTGGTCAGCGCCTCAGTATGCTTGCGGGGGTCTCTCAAGTTGTCACCTTTGGATCTCCCTATGCAGCCAGAATTCAGATCGACCCGGAAGAGCTGGCAGCCAAGGGCATTGGAATCAATGATGTTGCAAGCGCCATTCGAACAGGAAATGTCGACCTTCCTACCGGCGTTCTCTTCAGCCCTAAAGATGAATTTACCATCGATGTAGAAGGACAGCTTCTTAAGGCTGAAGGTTATAATAATCTTGTAATCCGTACAAACGAAGGAGCTCTGCTCAAGATTGACGATATCGGAAATGCTTTAAACAGCCTGCAAGACGATAAATATGGTCTAAATTTCTATACAAAAGAAGATAAGTTTCCTTGTGTGGTCATCGCAGTGCAACTTCAGCCTGGCGCAAATACTGTTAAAGTAACTGACGCAATTTATGACATTTTACCAAGAATCCAAAATGAACTTCCCTCTTCTTTAAGCTACCATACTATCTTAAAGAAAAAAGATACCATTATGGAATCGGTCAATGATGTGAAGATGACTTTGTTGGTTGCCTTTATTCTGGTCATTTTGATTATCTACTTTTCTCTTGGAAAGCTTCGCGACACTATAATTCCCTCTTTTGCACTTCCTCTTTCAATTTGCGGAACACTTGGTGTCTTGTACATATCTGGGTATAGTATCGACATTCTTTCACTCCTTGCGGTTACCTTGTCTATCGGATTTCTCGTAGATGATGCGATTGTTGTTCTTGAAAATAACGTTCGCCATGTTCAAATGGGTACAGATCCCTTTGAAGCATCCATTCAGGGATCAAAAGAAATTAGCATGACCATCGTCTCTATGTCTCTTTGCCTAATGTCTGTCTTTATTCCTATGCTATTTTTAGGCGGAATTGTGGGAAGGCTTTTTAGGGAGTTTTCCGTCACAATTATTGTAGCTGTTTTCTTTTCTGGGTTTATATCTCTCACGCTCACTCCCCTGCTATGCAGCAGATTTATTCCCAAGGTAAAAAAAGAAGCAAAAAAGACCTTAGCAGAGCGCATGGCAGATTCAATTAATACGTGGATGCTAGGAGGTTATGAAAAGGGCCTTCATTGGGCGATGAAACATAAAATCATCCTTCTTCTGGCAGGCTTGCTCTCTATTTTTGGCTCATTTGTCTTCCTCAAATATCTTCCTAAAGATTTCATCCCGAATCAGGATGAAGGTTTTATTCAAGGGTTTGCTCAATCTAAAACAGGAACATCCCCCTATTTACAAGAAGACTACCAAGATCAAGTAGCAAAGATGTGTGTAGATGATCCCAATGTGGAATCTGTCATCTCAGTCAATTCTATCAAAGGAACTGTAACCGACAACCAGGGTCTCTTTTTTATTCGGTTAAAACCCTACCACGAAAGGAAACCACTCGCAAAAGTTATCCAAATTTTGATGCCAAAAGCCAATGAAGTACCGGGTCTCTTTACCTACCTCTCTCCTCTTCCTATGATTAATCTCACGATGGGTACCACATTTAAGGCGCTCTACCAATTTGCACTCACAGGGCTTGATCAAAAAACTCTCTTTGATGAAGCACCTAAACTCCTTCAACAGATGAAATCAAAGGGAGATCTCTTTGCTCAAGTATCCTCGGATTTGCAAATCACACAACCTCAACTACAAGTTAAAATCGACCGTGATAGAGCCTCTGACTTGCAAATAACTGCAGAAGAAATTCAAAACCTTTTTGGCCTTGCCTACTCAGACAACAAAATCTCAACGATTAACGGTCAAATCAATCAATACGATGTAATTATAGAGACTCTTCCCCAATTTTATCGAGATCCCAGCCAGATGCCCTCACTCTATATCAAGAATATGTCAGGAAAAATTATTCCCCTCTCACAAGTTGTCGATTTTCAAGAGTCAGTAGGCCCTTTAAATGTGAACCATATCAATGGACTGCCAGCCGTCACACTCTCCTATAATTTAGCGCCAGGAGCAGCTCTTGGTACTGCTGTCGAAACACTACAAGGGATTAGCAAAGAACTGCCTAGATCTATTTCTGGTAAATCTCAAGGTGCTGCAGATGTTTTTATCTCATCTTTTGCAAATCTTGGCCCCCTTCTTCTCATTACAATTTTTGTGATCTATATCGTCTTAGGAATTCTCTATGAGAGCTTTATCCATCCTATCACAGTCATGAGCGCGCTTCCTCCCGCAGTTATTGGTGGACTCTTCTCCCTTTACCTTTTTGGCCAAACGCTTTCTCTATTCTCCTTCGTAGGACTTGTGATGCTCCTTGGAATCGTTCTTAAAAACGGGATCATGATGATCGACTTTGCGAATGTCTATATACATGAAGGAATGGAGGCATCAGAGGCAATTGTCAAAGCCGCACTTGTTCGTTTCCGTCCCATTATTATGACGACTATGTCAGGGATAATGGGAGCCGTACCCATTGCGCTCGGAATCGGCGGCTCTAGCGCACAAACAAGACAATCTCTTGGAATTGTAATTGTAGGTGGCCTGATCATCTCTCAGATCATTACCCTATTCTTAACACCCGTCATCTTCTATTATATGGAAGTCTTTCAAGAGTTTGCTCAAAAGTATGTACATCTCGGAAAAGTACCTGAAGAAAAACAGCCTTAGGGTCTTGGATGGAAGGATTCGAAAGCGCTATGAAGGCGTCCTTGCGATACATGGGTGTATCTATCGGTGGTTCCAATATCTGCATGACCTAACATATCTTGAATCAGTCTGAGGTCTGCTCCATTTTCAAGTAGATGAGTTGCAAAGGAGTGGCGAAGAGTATGAGGAGATATGTCTCTTTCAAATCCCGATCTTTTGGCATAGATACGCACGCGCTGATAGATCGCGATGCGATCGATCGGCTTACCATTTTTTGATAAAAAAAGAAATTTACATGCGTCATCTCGAAAACTCAAATAGTGATCGAGTGCATCTTTTGCTTTTTTCCCTAGCGGAATGATACGCTCTTTTTTTCCTTTACCCATCACCTTAACAAATTGATCATTTACATCTGTTAGCTTTAGATTGCAGCACTCAGAGACTCTAATTCCTGTTCCGTAGAGCATCTCTAAAATTGCTCTATCTCTAGCTCCAATAAATCCATCTTGATCTGGCTCTGAGATCAGTTTAGTGACTTCCTCCACTGAAAGCACTTCGGGAACATACTGCCACATTTTGGGAGAGTCAAAGTTTTGTAATATATTTTGATCGATAAAGCCTTCTTTTTTGAGAAAGCGAAAGAAGACTTTGAGAGCGATTAACTTACGTGTGATAGATGAAGGCTCGTGGGATACACGAAGATTTTTCAAAAATTTCATTACATCTTCTTCTTTTGCATCCCGAAATGAAGAAATAAGAGGTTGAAAACTTTTAATATCTCTTAAATAGGCGTCCACCGTATGCGGACTAAGTCCTTTCTCCGAAGAGAGATAGGCAGTAAAGTAGACTAGTTCATCATCCATTTTCAAATAATTACTTTACGTATTTAGCAGCCACGCGATTTAACTGCTAAAAAGCGTTGCAAGAAATTGTTATTGTCACATATCATAATGTACATCAAACACAACATTTTTGGAGGGAATAATGACCCAAAGCACCGAAAAAAAAATTTCACTAAAACCACTTGGATTCCGCGTTCTAGCCCAAAGACTTGAAGAAGAAGAACAAGTTAAAGGCGGAATTATCATTCCAGATTCAGCAAAACAAAAACAGGAAACTCTCAGAGTAATCGCTCTTGGTGAAGCTAAAATCACTGATAGCGGCAAAGAGATCGCTATTCCTGTCAAAGTTGGCGATCACATCCTCATGGACAAATATTCCGGTCAGGAAGTGAAGGTTAATGACGAAGAGTATGTCGTTGTTAAGGCCGATGAAATTATTGCTATTGTCGAATAATTAATTAGGAGAATCTAAAAAATGGCAGCAAAAGATATTAAATTCAAAGAAGATGCGAGAAAGAAAATTCTCGATGGCGTAAAAGTCCTCGCATCTGCTGTAAAAGTAACACTAGGACCTAAAGGCCGTAACGTTGTGATCGACAGATCATACGGTTCGCCTCACATCACTAAAGATGGTGTTACTGTTGCAAAAGAGATTGAGCTTGAAGACAAGCACGAAAACATGGGCGCTCAAATGGTAAAAGAAGTAGCTAGCAAGACTGCTGATAAAGCAGGTGACGGCACAACTACTGCTACCATCCTAGCTGAAGCGATCTACGCAGAAGGCATGCGCTTAGTTGCAGCTGGTGCTAACCCAATGGACGTTAAAAGAGGCATCGACGCAGCTGTTAAAGAAGTAGTCGTTAGTCTCCAAAAACAATCTAAACCGATTAAAGACTCAAAAGAGATTGCACAAGTTGCAACCATTTCTGCAAACGGCGACCAAGAAATTGGCGAGATCATTGCAAAAGCAATGGATAAAGTCGGCAAAGATGGCGTTATCACTGTAGAAGAAGCAAAAGGCTTCGAAACGACACTTGACGTTGTAGAAGGAATGAACTTCGATAGAGGTTACCTATCATCTTACTTCGTTACAAATACAGAAACACTAGAAGCTGAATATGAAAACGCTCTTGTTCTTGTCTATGAGAAAAAGATCGGTTCTATGAAAGAATTCTTGCCAGTTCTGCAAGCTGCAGCTGAAAGCGGAAAAGCGCTTATCATCATCGCAGAAGACATCGAAGGCGAAGCGCTTGCAACACTAGTTGTAAACCGCATCCGTGCAGGCCTTAAAGTTTGTGCTGTCAAAGCTCCTGGCTTTGGCGACAGAAGAAAATCGATGCTCGAAGATATCGCAATTCTAACTGGCGCTCAGTTCATCTCAGAAGACCTTGGCACAAAGCTAGAAAATGTTACACTCGAGATGCTTGGACAAGTCAAGAAAGCAATCATCAAAAAAGAAGAGACTACTCTTGTAGATGGCAATGGTGACAAGCAAGCGATTAAAGATCGCGTATCTCTTATCAAGAGACAAATCGAAGAGAGCTCCTCTGATTATGATAAAGAAAAGCTTCAAGAAAGACTTGCGAAGTTAACTGGCGGCGTGGCTGTCATTAATGTAGGCGCAGCTACTGAAATTGAGATGAAAGAAAAGAAGGACCGAGTAGATGACGCTCAACACGCTACAAAAGCAGCTGTTGAAGAAGGAATTCTGCCTGGCGGCGGAACAGCACTTGTTCGTGCAATCGATGCAGTTGCAAAACTAGCTGAGACTCTCTCACACGATCAAAAAATCGGTGCTGAGATCATCATCCGTGCACTTTCTGCTCCACTTCGTCAGATTGCAGAAAACTGCGGCAAAGAAGGCTCTATTATCTTCCAAAAAGTGCGTGAGCTAAAAGCGGAAGAAGGCTATGACGCTAAAGAAGATACATATGTAAATATGTTCGATAAAGGTATCGTAGATCCTACAAAAGTCGTTCGCTGCGCAATACAATTTGCAGCATCTGTAGCAGGATTACTTCTGACAACAGAGGCGATCATCACAGATGAAAAGACAAACGAGAAGGAAGCACCGGCACACGCTGGTTCACCAATGGGATACTAATCCCCTCTATCTCTAAAAAAGGCACCTCATTCTTGAGGTGCCTTTTTTTTTATATATAGCCAATTTCCATGAAAAGTTCCTCACAGCCAGAGTCTCTAGTCCTTGTAAAAGGATTAAGAAAATCTTTTATAAGACCGGGCGCCTTGTAGATCTGATCGATATACTTCATAAGTCCTGTCTTTCCAAAGATTGCTTGAATTAGTTGCTCTGTGGGAAAGCCATCTTTGCTATTGATATTATCAAACTCTAATCTTTTGATTGTCTTCTTTTCAATAGGACTACCAAAAACACCTGCAAGCCCCATTCCCCTAATCTCAACTTCTAGGTTATTAATGACTAGTTTTCGAATTTCTACATCTGTCGTACTCTTTTTCTTTGCACCCATTTTAGCTAAGAGCTCAGTCCAATTATTCTTTGTTCCAAAAGCATTATAAAATTCGATGCTCATAAAAGCATCGTTCACTTCGATCTTATCAATAGTGACAGGTTCAGTCCGAAGTTCTTTAAATTGATAGTCGATAATAATGTTTTTAGCGCTAAATGCGGTCCTTCCTCGTGCATTTGTGGGATTGCGAATGTGAAATCGATAAATTTTGCTGTAAGTGGGCCTAATTTTAATACCTGCGATCGAGACATGGATCTTCATTTTTTGAGATAAAAAAGATGAAAAAAGAGGTGCTTTTAAAGCCCATAGAAAAATGAACGAAACAAAAACAATAAATCCAATGCGAACAGCGTGACGATATTTTTTCTTCATATTATCAGGCTTATCAAAGTGTGAAAATTTTAACTATTATTTTTTTTCTCCATTATTTAAAAGTAAGAAAAGTATACATTGGAGCAAACCATTGAAAAAGTTCATCTTCTTTCTTATCTTCCTTTTTATTCTCGTGTTCATTGCAGGTATTCTTACCTGGTCAAATCGGACTGGGATCGCAGCACACTACCTCTCAAAGGCCTTAAATGGCGTACCCGTCTCGATTGAAAAGATCGAATATGACAAGCCCATTTTGACAGTCGATGACTTACATATCGGCAACCCAAAAGGGTTCAAGACTAAAACAGCCTTTAAATCTGATACTATTAAAGTAGATGCTACCTGGGGTGAGATTCGCGGGGATGTAATGACTATCGAAGAGATCGAAATTTCAGATGTCTTAGTCGGTCTAGAATATTATAATGCTGCTAAAACTAAGACCAATTGGGACTATATCTTAAAAAGCTCAGACAAAGAGAAGAAGAAAAAAGGACCTGAAAAAAACTATCTTATTAAAAAGCTTACACTAAAAAACTTGCAATTTCAAACAACCGATCATCAAGGGAAAACCACAAGTTATCCTTCCATAGATAGAATGGAGTTTCATAATATTTCAAATAAGTCGGGCTTCCCTATTGAGGAAATTGAAAAAGCAATTTTAAACCTCATGTTGAAAAAAGCTCTTCAAGAGTATGGAATCAAAGCTTTGGAGCA
>JAJFML010000163.1 GCA_021772195.1 Chlamydiota bacterium
TATCAATTACAGCATTTAATGACCGGATACCGGACTCTTCTAGCTTTTTCTTGAGCCAAAAAGGGGATTCTTTGACTTCAATTCCCTGGATCAGTTTTGCAGAATATCTTGGACACACATCTTTTGCTTCCACGGAGATATTCAGAGAATCATCGTGATCAGCATTATTTATGTGAGGCATCTTTAGAGGGGTGTTTAGAGCGGCTGCAAGCTCTCTTGCAACACCTAAGGCGCTTTGACAGTGTCCAAGGTTGGGAGTAAGTGAGATCTCAAAGATGGGATCTGACAGAAGCTTTGCAATATCTGCACCCTCTTCAAATGAGTCATCCAAAGAGAGAACGCTGTCGGTCTCTTCGAATAGACCTAGTTCATGGGCCGTGCATAGCATGCCAAAAGATTCTACGCCGCGCAACTTTGCCTTTTTAATCGTAAAAGAGCCTTTTGCATCATTTAGGACAGCTCCGATCTTTGCAAGAGCGACTCTCATGCCGGCTTTTGTGTTTCGATCGCCACAGACAATTTGGAGTTCTTCTGTTCCATCAAAAACAGTGAGAAGATTTAAGCTATCTGCTTCGGGATGTTTAGTGGCTGATTTAATTTTTCCAACTACAACGCCCTTGAACGAGGGGTTTTCATTGATGATGTTATCTATCTCCAGCCCTAGATTGGTCAAAACATCGGATATTTCAGAAGGACTTAGATCGGTATCAATGAATTTTTTTAATAATGAAAGGGGAAGTAACATAAGGTATTCCTAAATGATTAAATTGTCTCCATCATAAAGAAATAAAGGATTGATCTCAAGGTACAGGGTCATGGCCTCCAGGATGCCTGGGCGAGCAGCGAACAATGCGCTTAATAGTTAGCCAGATTCCCTTAATGGCGCCATGTTTTTTCAGAGCACCGATAGCATAATTTGAACAGGAGGGCTCATATCTGCATGTGTTTCCTATCAAGGGGCTGATAGTCCACTGATAGATTCGAATTAAAAAAATAGTTATCACTTTCATTTGGCGAGCCTCTGATATATAGTGACAGTTTAATAGAGGAGATAAAAAAGTGCATCCATTTGAATCATTTTTAAAAGATTTTGTTCCCGAATTGGAGAAAAAAAGCCGCAGGCTTAACCAGGTTCTTTGGATATTGGAGACGACTGGCAGTAAAGATGCAGCTGACTTAAAAGCTGATCTTGATACGGAATATCGTCTTCTCTTCAATGACGAGAGCGTTTACAAAAAGCTTCTTGAGTGGGAAAAAAATCCGCCTGAGAACTCGGAGCTAAAACGACAATTAAAAATTTTACTACTCTCCTTTAAAGAGAATATGTGCCCGAAAGAAATTCTAAAAAAGATCTCACTCAAAGAGTCAGAAGTAGGTCTTTCCTACGCTTGCTTTAGGCCAAAGCTAGATGGTAAGGAGATCTCAGAGAATGAACTTCGCGAGAAGATGAAGAATGAAAAGGATCCCTCTAAGAGAAAAAAGATTTGGGAAGTCTCAAAAGAGATTGGAAAAGAGCTTGCGAAACCGATTTTAGAACTTGTCCATTTGAGAAACGAGGGCGCAAAATCGCTCGGTTACCCCGACTATTTTCAGATGCAGCTGGGCCTGCAAGAGGTAGATGGCAAGTGGCTGATGAAGACGCTAGATGATCTTGGCTCTAAATCAGATGCTGCCTATGCAAAGTTGATAACAAACATTGAATCGGAGCTGTCTAATAGGTTTCATGTATCCAAAGAAGAACTGGGGCCCTGGGCTTGGTCAGAGCCTTTCTGCCAGGAAGATCCTCTCGATTCAAAAGTTCTTGATGATCTTGTGAGTGATGTCGACATTTTAAAGAGTTCACATACCTTCTTTCATGAAATGGGATTTGATGTGAATCCTATTCTTGATAGATCGGATATGTATGAAAGAGAGGGGAAAAATCAACACGCTTTTTGTATCAATATCGATAGAAGAGATGACATTCGTACGCTAAATAATGTTAAACCCTCAATTAAGTGGTATGAGACGGTTCTTCATGAACTCGGCCATGCGGTCTATGAGGTGGGCTTTGATGAAAAGCTTCCTTGGCTTCTTCGTGCGCCTCCGCACATGATTACGACGGAGGCAATGGCGCTCATCTGCGGAAGGCAGGTCTATAAAAAACACTTCTTGGAAAGAGTTGTAAAAGATCAAAACTTGATGGACAAAGCGGAGAGGAGTCTCGTGCGTCGCCAACTCATTTTTAGTAGGTGGGTTCTTGTCATGACCTATTTTGAAGCGGAGCTCTACCGAGACCCCTCCCAAGATTTAAACAAGCTCTGGTGGGACTTAGTGGGGCGCTTTCAAAAAGTGCGCGCGCCTGAAGGCCGCAAAGGCTGCATGGACTGGGCTGCCAAGTACCATATTGGACTTGCTCCCGTCTATTATTTCAGCTACCTCTTGGGCGAGATGTTTGCATCGGGTATTCAAAAAAGCATAAAGGAGAAGACTGGGAAAGAAATTTTGAACCAAAAAGAGGTGGGAGATTTTCTGCGAGCTAAGCTTTTTTCTCCAGGTGCGCGTCTTTCATGGGACAAATTAATTGAGCATACCTTGGATGAACCTCTTAGCTCAAAAGCCTGGCTTGAAGAGTTTTCTTGATCGAAACAATAGTCTAGGAGTATACTGCTAACCGTTATTCAAGCGGAAGTGGTGGAACTGGTAGACACGCTACCTTGAGGTGGTAGTGGGAACACAAAATCCCTTGGGGGTTCGAGTCCCCCCTTTCGCAATCATTTCATTTTTTCTTTAAGATTTTTGACCTTTTCCTGAATGGTTTTGATATTCCAGTTCTCGATCGCATCGCACAGATCCTTACATTCGGCTTCGATGTTTTTCCCGCACTTTCCTGCAATTTGAGCTGCCTTTTTTGTTAGTGCTACGAGATCATTTACATGATTTTTGATGAGATGCTCCATAGCATCGATCTGTTTGTTGAGGGTTTTTTCTGCCTTTTCGTGAGGAGGAAGCTCCTTTTGATGTTTAAGAGCTTCAATCACATGCTCATTGTCATACATAAATGCTAAAATTTCTGAGAATTTCTTCCAAATTGCTTCCCATTCGGCTTTGTTGTCTTCTTTTGGTGCAGGTGCTGCCATTTTTCCTCCATGTTAACTTTTGTATAGCGAATAGAAATCAATGGATCAAGAGGGAAAATATTTTCTACAGATTTTTCGTCTACTTTGCTATAACACTCCTGCAGAAAATTTATGAGGTATATTGGAGTGAAAAAATCTATTCTATTATTTGTTTTATTTTTATCGAGTGCTTTTGCGGAAGCTAATTGGGACAGGGCATATCTTGCTACTTTTCCAAGATCTGGAAACAGTTGGATGCGACTTCTTATTGAAGAGTTAACAGATGTTTCAACATGTACTGTCTATAAACATCGAAATCGTCCTTTGATTGAGCTTGCTCCTATAAAGGCGTTTTATCGTCTTAAGGAGGAGAGAAGACCTCCACAAAAAGGGGATTTAGTAGTTGTCAAAACGCACTACCCCTATCTTAGCCAAAGTAATGGAGATAAGCATCCTTACTCTAAGACCATTCGCATTGTCAGAAATCCTATAGATACTTTTTATTCATTTATGGTTTGGAATGAAAAGCATGAAGGCAGAAAACCAAAACCTACTCAAATGATAAAAGAAATGGTTAAGAGCTGGAGAACTTTTCAGGAATATTGGGATAAGATGGAAAATGTCTACACGATTCGATATGAGGATTTAATCGAAGATCCGTTTAATGCTTTGAAGGCAGTTGTAGAGGAGCTTGGACTAGATTGTACAGATGAAGATATTCAAAGGGCGATTTCAAAATATCCTCCTATGGGAGAAGTCTATAAACACCTTGATCATTTTTCTAATCGTCAGCTTGATTATATCAGATCGAATCTTGGGGATCTTTTGGATGTTTATGGTTATGACATTCCTAACTGTCATTGAATGAGCTCTGAGAAGAGTTTTTGGACTTTGGAAGAAAGAGGCGGGATTTGAGAGAGCTCGGAAAAACGCCTGGAAAAAGTCAGGATAAGAAGAGACGAAAATTCTGTGGCAGTAAAAGAGTGCGCACCTATCTGGGCATGGCTCTGACAGTGGCTCTCTCCGTCGGAGAGAAAGAGAGCTTCGGAAGAGCAAGTCGTACAAAGAGGGGAGAGGTGAAGAAGTCCCTCATGAATGAGAAGCTTGAGAAGAAAGCTATCTAGGAGAGTTCCTGGACTTTGAAATGAGGGAAGTTTTTTTAGATAGACATCTAGTAGAAGGTAGAGATCAGGAGCGCTTTTTTCCTGCATCTGTGAGGTAATAAGAGCTTTTACCATCTTTCCTGCCGCATCCATGCACTCAAAAGAGTGTCTTAGTTCCAGGTTGTGGTTAACTAAAGAGAGGTCTAGCGCCAAATAGAGTCCCTCTTTCTTTCGATAGACGATTTCAATTTGAGAGAGGGGCATGAGATAAGAGCGTTTTTTTGTGCTGATATGTTTTACAAAAAAGGAGATCAGTCCAGATGGGGAAAAGATCTTGACGATGGCGCCTTTGCTTAAATAGGGCACCGTTTGAAGGATAATTCCTTCTGTTTTTTCTTCCATCTTGATACCATTTATATTTATGAAAAAGATTATCCTGTTATTTGTCTTATTTAACATCTCTTGTTTTGCACAAGATGAGTGGAATAGAATTTACCTCACATCTTTTCCAAGATCGGGAAACCACTGGATGAGATACCTTTTAGAGGAGCTCACGGATGTTGCGTCGAGCTCTGTCTATTGTGATCAAAATCCTCCACATATGAAAAAGCTTTTTCCTTGGAAGGCCTTTTGTCCAAAACACGGGTATAATGGGGAGAGAAGATATCCCACTCAGGACGATCTTATCGTTGTAAAGACTCACTATCCTTATTTTCTAAAGAATAGGGGCGATAGATGCTCTTATAAAAAGGCTGTGCGTGTTGTAAGACATCCCATAGATTCATTCTATTCGCTGAAAGTTTGGTATTGGGATCAAAGGAAAGTTAAAAAGATGCCTGGATATGTAAATGAGTTTATCCAGGGCTGGAGAAAATATCAGGAATATTGGGATAAAAAAGAGGATGTTTATACTATCCGTTATGAAGATTTAATGGATGCGCCTTTTGACACCTTGAAAGGAGTTGTAAAAGAGCTTGGATTAAACTGCACGGATTTAGATATCCAGAGAGCGGTAGATAAGT
>JAJFML010000164.1 GCA_021772195.1 Chlamydiota bacterium
GAATTTAATAATTAAAATTTGACTATTAACTCAGGTTCTTAAATTTTTCTATCGATCATTTTTTGATCGAGTAGTCCAGCAAAACTGGGAATTTGTAATTATCTTTTTAGCTTTCAAAAGCATTGTTATCAGTTTTAACAAAGTTAGCAAATAAAATGCAAACAATTCATTTAGAACAAACTTACTGCTGTTGGAAGCTGTGTTTTTTTTTCAATATCCGGAAATTGTAATAATAAATGTTGTTTTATGCAAGAAAATGTATTTTTATTTTTTTTATTTACTATTTTTTTAATCAAAAAAAATTGCACCAAAGGATAAAGAACCTCATTACATACTTGGTCTCAAAGTAGTGAGAGTGTTATGATATAGCTTCCATAAAGAGTGGTTAACAGATGAAGTTTATCAATATCAAAAAAATGGCAAAAAAATGTTTATTCTTTTTGCCATTGTTAATTCTTTTTTTAGCGTGTTCGCCCAATACTCAAAAATATCATTCCTGGGTTGAGGATTCGTCATCTTTGCGCGTGCTGTCTACGACGGCAATGATTGGAGATCTAGTAGAGGAGATCGGTAAGGATAGGGTGAACAATCTTGTTTTGATCTATGGCGAGCTAGATCCGCATAGTTATGAACTTGTTAAGGGGGATGATGAGAAGCTTAACTTAGCAAGCGTTGTCTTTTATAATGGGATGGGGCTTGAACATGGAGCCTCTCTTCATCATTATTTAACCACAGAAGAAAAATCTCATTCCTTAGGTGATGCGATTAAAGAAAAGTTTCCAGATAAAGTTTTATCCATAGATGGCATGCTTGACCCGCATGTTTGGATGGATATCTCTTTATGGATTCATGCTACTTATTTGGTGGAAGATGTCTTATCTCAAAAAGACCCAGCATCTGCTGCTTATTATCATAAAAATGCGGCAGATCTAAGAGTTAGACTCGAAAAGCATCATGAAAAAATCCTTGAAATCACTCAGGCAATCCCTGCCGATAAGCGCTATGTAGTTACGAGTCACGATGCATTTAACTATTTTGCAAGAGCTTATTTGGCGACAGATGAGGAAAGAAAAGAGGGAAGTTGGCATGAAAGGTTCCAAGCACCTGAGGGACTGGCACCTGAAGGTAGACTTTCTCCTTATGATATTCAAAAAATTATGGATCATGTTCGTAAGTTCAATATCCAAGTGATCTTTGCAGAGTCTAATGTTTCAAAAGAATCAATTCGTAAAATTACTTCCGTTGCATCGAAGATGAATCTAGGGGTTGTCATTGCATCAGATGTGCTGTACGGAGATGCCATGGGTCCATCTATTTCAGGTGGTAAGCCTAACTATTTCGACATGATGGAACATAATGCAAGAAATTTACAGGAGCATCTAAGATGAGCGTACTTTTTGAAGCTGAAAATCTTACTCTTCACTATGACAAGCAGCCCGTACTTTGGGATTTGTCGCTCAAAGTAATGCCTGGAAGGCTTGTTGGTATTGTGGGACCAAACGGAGCTGGAAAGAGCTCTCTTTTGAAATCAGCACTTGGGATTGTTAAACCAATATCAGGCAGAGCTCTTTTTTGGGGAAAACCGGCACATCTTGTTAGAGAAAAAATTGCCTATATCCCGCAGAAAGGATCTATTGACTGGGACTTTCCTATCACAGCTTTTGAAGTGGTTCTAATGGGGAGATATGGGAAGATGGGTTTTTTTAAAAGGCCTAGAAGAGCTGACATTCTAGCTGCAAAAGAAGCTCTTGAAAAAGTTGGCATGAGCGCTTATGCAGATAGACAAATCTCTCAACTCTCAGGCGGCCAGCAGCAGCGCCTTTTTCTTGCAAGGGCGCTTGCTCAAAATGCCGAAGTCTACTTGATGGATGAACCTTTTCAATGTGTTGATATTACAACAGAAAAAGCGATGATTAAACTTCTTAGAGAGCTCAAATCATCTGGAAAGTCGATCTTTATCGTTCATCATGATGTGACAACTCTTCGTGATTATTTCGATGAAGTGATTCTTCTTAATACCTCTTTGATTGCGCATGGTCCTGTTGAGGATGTTTTGACAGAAGAGAACATGGAAAGAACCTATCAAAAATCTCATTGCCTTTTTGTGGAAGCGAAAGAGCTCTCTACAAAGAAGACAAAGGGTTTGATCTAATGTATCTTACGGATCCCATCTTTAGCACCACGATTCTGGCCTCGTCTTTGATGTGCCTTACAGCTGCTTTGATGGGTGTGATTGCCTTTCTCCAAAAAAGGTCGCTCATCGGCGAGACCCTCTCACATGCGACTTATCCCGGAGTTCTTATCGGGGGCTGGATCTTCTCCCTCTTCTTTGCTGACTCCTTTTTAGGTGTGATTTTAGGTTCTGTCTCGTTTTCAATTGCGGCTCTTTTTTCCCTTCGCTATTTAGAAAAAAAGAAAGTCTCACAAGATGCTAGTCTCTGTTTTGTCCTCTCGACCTTTTTTGCTCTAGGCGTGCTAATAGCTAGCAGACTGCAAACGGTAAAAGCTTCGCTCTATCAACAAATTCAGGTCTATCTTTTTGGGCAAACAGCTACCATGCGAGATGAGCATGTTGTGATTTATGCAGTCCTCTCTCTTTTGATTGGAAGCTTTCTCATTCTTTTTTCCCCGAGGATCAAGATGCTTCTCTTTGATAAAGAATATGCAAGAGATAAACTTGCAAGCACATTTTGGAATTCAGCTCTATCTCTACTATTTATCCTCTCTATTTGTATTGGGATTCGCACTGTGGGAATTGTTTTAATGTCGGGTATGCTTATTGCTCCGGCAGTGTTTGCTAGAGCTTTTACAAATAGGCTCTCTCATCTCTTTTTGATTGCAGGGATTTTTGGAGCATCGTGCGGGCTTTTAGGCAACATCTTATCGATTATCTTCTCACTTCCAACAGGTCCTGTTATCGCTCTTCTTGGCTGCGTTTTTGCTGTAGGAGCTCTTATTTTTTCTCCAAAACGAGGTGTTTTTTTTCGCACCTTGCGCAT
>JAJFML010000165.1 GCA_021772195.1 Chlamydiota bacterium
CATCTAGATCGTAATCAAATGCTAAAATAAGAGGAATATCACCGTTTAGCCGCACGAATTCTTTTACTTCTGCTGGATTTGTAAAAAGGACGAATAAAGGGGTTAGCCCTTCCGGGATTTTGATTGCACCATCTACCACTAAAACATAGTTTTCATCGCGAGGCGCAACTTCATCAATCGTTAACACTTGGATAAAAGATTCATGCTTTTGTTTAGATAGAACGGCAATTCCGATCTCAGATAGCTGTTTTAAGAGGGTCAAATCCTCAGGCAGCCTTTCAATATAAAGAGCATCAACAGTAGAAAGGGTTTTTTCTGGTCTTGAGAGTTGAAGTTTTGCTCCAATCTGTTTTAAGAAGTCATTTGATCTTAAATCCTCTGCATCCACCTTTAAAATTACCGTACCATCACGGTGAAGAGGAGCCTTCTTTTCTTTTCTTTTGGGAATCTGGAAAAAAGTTGTGGGTTTTTCTCTTCTGCCAATTTGAACAAGTCTTTTACAAGGATCAATCTCAAGCCATGGATCTTCCGTAAGAGATACGCGAATTGTATCGCCAATTCCATCGAGTAAAAGAGAGCCGATTCCAACGGCTGATTTAACTCTACCGTCCTCCCCTTCTCCTGCTTCTGTCACTCCTAAGTGAAGCGGATAGTTCCACCCTTGATCTTCCATCTTAGAAACGAGAAGACGGTACGCTTCAATCATCACAAGCGGATTACTCGCTTTCATGGAAAAGATAATATTGTAAAAATCATTATTTCTGCAGACTCGGGCAAATTCAAATGCGGATTCAACCATACCTGCGGGAGTGTCACCATAACGATTCATGATTCGGTCAGACAAGGAGCCGTGATTTGTACCAATTCGTAGAGCTTTTTCCTGTGATTTTAATTTAAGAACTAGGGGTGTGAAGCCCTCCTCAATTTTGAGAAGCTCTTCTATATAACTCTTATCATCATACTCAATTGTTTTGAAAGAGGCTCTGCGATCGACATAATTTCCAGGATTAACTCTTATCTTATCAACAAAATCTGCTACAAGCATTGCAGCTGGTGGGTAAAAGTGGATATCTGCCACAAGTGGAATTGTGTAGCCTTGTTTTAAGAGCTTGTTTTTGATCTCCTCACAGGCTACCGCTTCCTTCTTGCCTTGGACAGTGATCCTCACAATTTCACACCCCACATCTGCAAGTCGCATGATCTGTTCTGCTGTAGCATCTGCGTCGCGGGTATTCGAGGTTGTCATCGATTGGATACGAACGGGATTCTCTCCTCCAACTCCCACATTTCCAACCATGACCTCTCTTGTAAGATAACGCCTGCTTTTCATCTTCTGCCTCTCGATTTTACCGAAAGATAATAGCGTAAAATTAAGAAAATTACAAGAGACTCTCGTGAAATCAAAAAATAATTTCAAGATCTATGAAATTATTTTTCTAATTACAAAGGGAGATCTGATCAATAATCAAACTCTTGAAAATCGGGAACAATCAGTCTTTTATTTTCATTGAGTCCATCGACTTTAAGAATTTCTTCCTCTGTGAGCTTGAAATCAAAGATCTCAAAATTTTCACGCATATGTGGCTCAGAAGATGATTTTGGAATCACAATGATATCTTTTTGCATAAGCCATTTGAGTGTGACTTGACCAGGAGACTTGCCATATTTCTGACCGATCTCTTTTAAGAGTTCATTATTAAGCGCCTCACCTCTTGCAAGCGGGCTATAGGCTGTCACTGCAATATTATGCGTAAGACAAAATTTTAGAAGTTCAGATTGAACCAGAAACGGATGAAACTCAATTTGGTTTACCGCAATCTCGAGCTTCTGATTGTAGAGATCTTGAATATGGTGAATTGTTGAATTACAGAGTCCTACAGATCTTATTTTCCCCTTCTCTTTTAGCTTATGCATCTCATGGACCATTTCAGGAAAAGAGTTCTTTCTCTCTGGCCAATGAATGAGATAGAGATCGAGATGGTCTATACCAAGGTCTTTTAGGCTGCGATCGCAAGCCTCTTCTACCCTTTTAGGATCGTGAAATTCACGCCAAAGTTTAGTTGTAACAAAGAGCTCGTCTCGCGATATATCTTTAAGACCTGGACCTACAAAAGACTCATTATAGTAGGCAAAAGCCGTATCGATATGCCGATATCCCACTTCAATAGCAGTTTTTACCGCCTCTGTACATTTTTCGCCTTCAATTTGCCACGTTCCAAATCCGAGCATCGGGATTTCTGTGCCATCGTTTAGTTTTTTCTTTGGTACTGTCATGATATTACTTCGGGGTTAAATTTCTTTTTTGCGAGGTCAATCTTTGCAGCTAAGATAAAATCGTTTTGAGAGAGCCCTTCAATTTTATGTGTAAAGAGAGTCACGCCCACTTTTCCCCACGAGAGGAAAATGTCTGGGTGGTGCCCCTCTGATTCTGCAATTTGACCGATAATATTTGTAAAAAGTAGAGCTTCTTTAAAATTTTTGAACTTAAAGTTCTTTTCTAAATGGTGATTTTCCTCGATTATCCAATCATCAAGTTCTTGAAGATTGGCATTTACCTCCTCAAGACTTAAGGGAGGCTCTGAACCTTTACAAGGAATACATTTTTTTTCGGAAAGTTCGCTCATATCCACCATTTTCGGCTGAAAATGTAACCATAGATATTTTTTTAGATTTACGCAAGTGCTTCATTTGCAATTTCAATGAGCTCAGATATTGGCACACATACAATTGTTTCAACATCGGAATATCCAGCAGGCGCTTCATCAGGTTTGATGATATTGATCTGTTGATTTTTCACTTTTGGGCTATGCACTTGACTAGCAGCACTTAAAATTAAATCTCTAGTCGAGCGCATGTCTCTTATGGAGCTATATCTAACTTTAATCAGAGCAAGATCTGGATCATTTGAGGGCACAGTATCCAATCTCTCAAGTAATCTAACAACTTTATCTTTTAGCGCACCTATTCTTCGGACTGGGTGTCTAGGTATAGATTTATTCTTCCAAGGCGAGAGGCTTTTCTTGACTTCTTCACGTACTCGTTTAGAAGGACTATTGTGTTCCCTTTTAAGAGGAGAACCTGGAAGAAGCCCCCCTGGGCTTCTGCGGACAACGCGTGGTTTTGGAGGCGGTGACTGTGGTGGAGCTACTGCAAGCTGCTTTTCTTGAATTTGCCTAAATGGCACAGGATAACAGGTCTTAACATGAGGTACGTCATCTACTACATTGACATAGAGCTGAGAGAGTACTTTTTGCCCCAACTTATTCATATGAAAACCATAATAGACAATTTCATTAGCTCTTCTCATCTCAAGAGGATTATTGAGTGGCTGGGACAAAATAGTAAAAATAGAGCTTGCAAGGGCCTCTTCATCCATCTCGAGATACCAAGAAGAGAGTTTGTTTTCTTTACAAAATTCTCCTGCTTCATTCGTATACTGCATCTCATAGAAGAACATCATCATCGGTCCTTCTTGTATCATCGGATCTCTAGGTAAAATAGTTGCATTATGTTTCTCTTGAAAATGCACATCAGGAGTTTGCAAAACATGATAACCTGTGGGTTTTCCGCCTTTTAACGCAGGTTCAAATAGATGAGACGGATCCCACACGTGCATTTGATTCATTTCATTTTTAATAAGATTGAATTTCGGGTATCTGCGAGCGCGGGCAGTAAATTGCGGATTTAAAACAAGAGCTCTTCCAAGTTGAAGATCTTCGATCTTATCAATATGACACAAATTCGGTGCGTTCCGGCTATATTTAATGTGTGATAAAAAGTGAGTGATTGCGAGATCAAGAACATCGTCAGAAACATATGGGTTGCTCAGCATATCATCAAAGAGGATCCCTAAATCCATCTGTTCTCTAATATCTGGATTTTCAAGTAAGAGTTTTACCATCTCAGCTTCATCTTGACAGTACAACCAAGGGCAACTTTCACCTGTAGGTTTATCGAGTAATAAAGAACGAGGAAATTCAGTATCATCTGGTTCTTTCTCTTTTATATAGGAATAAAGAAGAGATGTAAGAAGAAATAATTCGTTACTCTCAACAAGATCTAAAAATGCATCCGAAAATCTCTTTGGGAGTTCGCCTATTTCTTTTAATTCTATTGCTTTTTTTACAAACTTAAGAACTAACTCATTCCTTGAGTCCTCACCTAAATTAACAAAATTAGACAGCTCTACGTATAACGCTTTGATGAAGGTCTCTTTAGCTACAGATGGAGTAGGTGCTCCAGCTTCCCGGAGATATTTCACAACAAGTTTAGCTTGAGAAGGTTTGTTGTTGAGAGAATAGCAGTTAGCAAATCTAGCCATTTTTAAAGCTTGTCTTTCATAGGGAAGAGTGTTTCTCTGAAAAGGCGAAGAGGGACTGCTTAAAACCATAGATCTTACGCTCTCACTAGAAGGGCTGGAAAGTGAAGCAAAAGAAAGATCACCATCATCACTTGGAGTAGTAGCTCTCACCTGCACTCTTTTGAAAGTTGGCGTCAGACCTGTGCTACCGGCACCTGCTAGATGAACAGGAGACGGGGTATCAAAATACCGTCTATAAACCCCAGCAGATGCGGGGGTAGCTCTGTTAGAGCCTCCACCTTTCTTTTCCTCACCAGCGTCAAATGATAACTGGCGTGCAGCAACTCCATCATTACCAAATTTTGCAGCCCAAGAAGCAGCTGAATGTGCCATAAGTCCCCTTTTTAAAATAAATTATATATTATTATAACAATAAGCATTATAAAAAACAAGGTTAATATAGCTGATAGTAAACAAATTACTTTAAATACAACCCACTAATAGCTAG
>JAJFML010000166.1 GCA_021772195.1 Chlamydiota bacterium
CTTTTAATCCATGTCGTAGGCGTTCAGATTTTAGAGCTTGTTTGCTCATTGAAGAGTGAGCTTCAAAGGCATTGATAATTGCATCTTCTATTCCTTTCATCAAAAAAGATGAATTAGCAAATTGTTCTTTTGTATTGTTTGCAGCTTGTTCTTTTAGAATTTCATCTTCAATTAGTTTTCCCTTGAGAACATCATTAACATAGATCAGTTTATCATTATCAGACAGTTCTCCCTCAAAAAGCTGATTAACCCGTTCAATGATTTCATCAAGAAGTGCCTTTTCTTTAGTCTGAACAGCTCCCGATCCAGAATCTGTAATAGGTTTAAGGGGATCGCGATCTCCTTCGCTCAAGGGAAGATCACGTCGTCCTTCATTCTTTAGCTTGTAATGTGTTAATTGAATCTTAGAAATATCAACTCCCTCTCTTTCTCTTCCAAATTCCAAAAGGGGTAACAGATATTTATAGAAAATGAATCTTTTCTCTATAGCAGTGGAACCATAGTCAAAGATCTGTGACAAGAAAGTATATAGATGTTGGAAAGTACCCATATCACTTTTGAATAGCTCGATTGCCTCAAGTTCATCTTGAGCATTTTGAGCTTCTTTTTCTAACGAATCGTTTTGAGCTGTCTTTAATCTTCTCTCAGCATCCCGATGACCTTTTATAATGCGATCAGCAATAGGCTCCAATAATCTAGCTAGATCTGATTGTTTAGATTGAGGATTAAATGTAGCAGCTACCAAACGCTCTACAACAGCATCATCATAATATCCAGCTTTGTCTAGTTTTGCCCGTAAATCAAATATCAGTTCAGGATTTGATACACCTTCGATTTCTGCAGTAGCGTAATAGGTTTTGAAGGAGTCTAGAACCTGTTTTACATCATTCACGAAATCCAAGACATATGTAGTGTCTTTCCCTGCACGGGCGCGGTTTAAACGAGAAAGGGTCTGGACTGCTTGAATTCCTCCTAATTTTTTATCAATATACATTCCACAAAGAAGGTCTTGATCGAAACCGGTTTGAAACTTATTGGCTACTAAAAGGATCTGGTATTCACTGGTATTAAATGCATCGCGAATATTCTGCCCTTTAAGGTTTGGATTTAATGACCTGCTCTTTTCTGTGACGGGACCTAAATCTTCATCAGTGACTTCTCCCGAGAAGGCTACTAATGTTCCAATTGCGTATTTATGTTCCCGTATATACTTATCAATCGCTAGTTTCCATCTTACAACTTCTTGACGGCTGCTGACCACGACCATTGCCTTTGCTTCACCATTTAACAATGGAGCTACGTTTTCCCTGAAGTGTTCGACAACAATCTGAACCTTTTGAGAAACATTGTGAGGGTGAAGACGCACCCATCGCATAATTTTTTTTCGAGCTTCTTTTCTCTCAACAGCTTTTTCAGTGGATGCCAGATTATCCTGAGCAAGTTTAAATGCAAGATTGTATGGAGTATAATTTTTCAGTACATCTAAGATAAAACGTTCTTCAATCGCCTGACGCATTGAGTATACATGAAAGGATGCTGGAAGATTTTCAATCCCAGCAGGTTTACTTGGATCGGGGCATCGACCAAAAAGATCTATTGTTTTTGCCTTTGGCGTAGCGGTAAAGGCAATATATGTAATCCCAGTTTTTTTAGCTCTAGCCGTCATTTGTGCTGCTAAAAGATCCTCAATGCTAACACTGCCTCCATCTTTAAGATCTTCCTGTTCTTCAGGAGACAGCAATGCTTTAAGCTTGACTGCTGATTCTCCCGTTTGTGATGAATGGGCTTCGTCAGCAATCACAGCAAATGCCTTTCCTTGTGTGATTGCTAACTCTTGGACTGCTTTAAGGGCGTATGGGAATGTCTGAATGGTGCAAGTAATAATTTTCTTATTTTCAGCTAGTGCGTTTTTCAGTTCTTCACTTTTGCTGATACCCTCGCCTTTGATAACGGCTACAACTCCTTTTGTACGCTCAAACTGAAAAATAGCATCTTGGAGTTGAGAGTCGATCACATTCCGGTCAGATACTACTAATACGGAATCAAATAGTTTGTTGTTGTTTACATCATGAAGGTCTGCTAAAAAATGAGCTGTCCATGCGATTGAATTTGTCTTGCCAGAGCCTGCAGAGTGTTGAATCAAATACTTACCACCAGCCCCTTCTTTGAGAACCGCACTTACTAGTTTACGTGTAGCATCTAATTGATGAAAGCGAGGGAAAATGATCTTGTGGATCTGCTTCTTACTGTTCTCTTCAGTGATGAGATAGCGACCTAGAATTTCGAGCCAACTATCTCTTTGCCATACACGTTCCCAAAGATATGACGTTGTATAACCATTTTTATTAGGAGGGTTACCTGCGCTGCCATCTGAACGACCTTGGTTGAATGGGAGAAAACGAGTCTGAGGACCTTCAAGTTTGGTTGTCATGCGGACTTCACTACTACTGACTGCAAAGTGAACAAGTGCCCCGCTAGGGAATGTGAGCAAAGGTTCTGTACCTTGTCCTTTTCTTCTTGGCAAGCGATCGAATCTGTATTGATCGACTGCATCCTCAATGTTTTGAGTGAAATCTGTTTTTAACTCTACTGTTGCAATAGGAAGACCATTCAAGAAAAGAACCAAGTCAATGCAACTTTCATCATGAGAAGAATAACGAACTTGTCGGATAACCCGAAGGCGATTAGCTTGATACTGAGCGAGAATGTCAGGATTAAGTGTATGCGCTGGTTTGAATTTGGCTAACTCGATCGGCTGTCGAATGCCTAGCATCTCAAACCCATGCCGCAAGACATCCAGCGTGCCTCGCGTATTCAATTGCTGTCGAAGGCGCTCTACGAGTTTTTTAGAAGCTTCTGTTCCATGTGAACTTTCGAGCGTCTCCCAAGTCTTTGATTGTGTATACTGTATCCATGCAACAAGGTCATCTGGGAATAGAGCGTTGACGCGATCATATTGAGCAGCATCTCCCTCAGCATAAAGCCAGCCATTTTTAGATAGATATTCGCAGATTTCATCTTCAAAATTGATTTCGTGATGAAGGCTCATAACTCCTCCTGAGAAGCAAGGTGGCGAACATCAATCTTCCCAGTGACTGCTGCTGAAATCAGAGAAGAACGGCGTTCTTGGAGAAGGGTAATACCTTTGTTTGCTTCATCGATAAGGGTATCGATTTTGGCGGTTTCTTGATCGAGAAAGGAAGCTATGGCGGTTTGTTCGGTTTGAGGGGGCAATGGAATGACCAAGTTATCCAAAGCGGACTGGGACAAACCAACACGTGTAAGCCCGTTAGCCAAGACGGCAACACAAGATTTTAGATAGTGGCTATCAAACAGTCGTTTGACATAAAGGCCATTATTCCCACGACTGGGCCGTATCATTGATAGATGATACCCACATACAACACCTGGCAAATCATTTAGCACATATGCAGCAATGGCAATGTCATCGGCCGTTTCTGAATCCTTTGTGATAATGAGATCACCTGCCTTCAGCTCGAATTTGACTATTTGATCTTCGCTAGCGGTTGCCTTCATAAAATCAATTTCTTTAGTAATGCGATCGTTGTAATAAACGTCTGTATAATTACAGAGAAAAACAGCCGTTTCGAGGTCATATGATTTTTTATCAATATTTGATGGGAAAATATTACAAGTATATTTAAGTTTCTTCAAATTCCAATGCTCTGGTACCTCGCCTAACCACTCCACTCCACTGTCTTTCATAGGGGCATTTAGATTGAGTCCTTTAGTGACAGCATGCGAAATAACAACCTGGCGCTTTTCTTTGAGGAGCTCGATGAGGCGTTGTTTTTCTGCAATCAATGTGTCGATTTTAGCGGTTTCTTGATCGAGGAAGGTTGCGATGACATCTTGCTCTTCTCGGCTAGGTTGTAGGATGGGAAATGCCATCAAATCGTCTCGACCCATTTGCAGGGAGTTTGGCCGAACTCCAGTCAGAAATTTAGTGTAACCTTTTACGTATCGATCACTTCGCATCAAATAGTGTAAAAATCGTTTTTCCAATTTTTCAGAGATCCAGTAACTTCTGTATGCTGGACTTACATGTCCCTCAAAATCGGAAACCCCAAGTCCTGCATAATTTAGCCACATCGTATTTACAACGAGCTGACCAGGTCTAACAATCCGATATCCGATAAGATCTTTATCAAGACGTCTACGATTTTCATCGTCATATTCTTTAATTTCGATGCCTCTATAACCAGAAACAGATAGCATTTGACCAACAACAGCATCTTTGATTTTTTCATTACTCTCTATGAAAGCATGTCGGAATTTACCAATCTTCCAATGCTCGGGCACCTCACCTAACCACTCTACTCCGCTGTCTTTGTAACTCTTATATTGCTTTAAACTCATGCAGACACCGTGGTACTTTCAAGCATCTCAAGAATCCGATGTGTAACATTCTTTAGCTCTGTATCTATCTCTTCTAACTTGCGAGGAGGGGTGAAGACATAAAAATGTCGATTGAACGGAATCTCATAGCCTATTTTGGTTTTTTCATGATCAATCCAGGCATCTGGAGCATGGGGCAAAACTTCTTTTTTGAAGTATTCTTCAACATCTTGATCTAAAGGGACATTCTCTGAATCTCTCAGATTGCTATCAGGAAGTGGCTTGCCTTTCTGCTTGCCTTTTGTTCCGAGAACAACTTTTCCAGTTTTATCTCGAAGGGGCCGTTCAACTATGATCGTTCTGTATCCAAAAGCTTCATTCTTAAAGATTTTACTGACAAGGACTCCATTTGAATCAGCTTCTGTAAAATCACCGTAAAGCCGTGTGATTTCATCGATATGATCTTGAGTCATTTCCTTTCGTTTGCTGCCAAGGCTTTTTCGCATCTTTTGCCAAAAGCTACCAGCATCGATAAGCTGAACTTTTCCTCTACGCTCTTCCAGCTTTCGGTTAGAGAGAATCCAAACGTAAGTAGAAATACCTGTGTTGAAGAACATGTCTGTGGGCAAAGCGATAATTGCTTCAAGCAGATCGTTTTCTAAAACGTACCTTCGGATTTCGCTTTCTCCTGAGCCTGCATTGCCAGTAAAGAGGGGAGAGCCGTTGAGAACGATTCCTATTTTACTACCTCCATCTTTTGCTGGGCGCATCTTTGAGATCAGGTGGAGAAGAAAGAGAAGAGAACCGTCGCTGACTCTGGGAATCCCCGGGCCAAAACGCCCATTATACCCTTGCTCACTGTGTTCTTTGCGCACTACTTTTTCGATTTTTTTCCAGTCAACTCCAAAAGGAGGGTTAGAAAGACAGTAGTCGAATTTTTTATGGGTATGATCGTCTTCAGAAAGAGTGTTCCCGAATGCGATATTTGCAATATCTTGTCCCTTAATGAGCATATCTGCTTTGCAAATTGCATATGATTCTGGGTTAAGCTCCTGACCGAAAACTGTCAGAGATGCTTGAGGATTAAGGGTTGATAAATGTTCGCTTGCTACGGATAACATGCCCCCGGTTCCTGCTGTAGGGTCATAGAGGGTACGAACAACCCCTGATTTTGAAAGAACTTCGCTGTCTTCATTGAAAAGAAGATTAACCATCAATTGAATCACTTCACGAGGAGTAAAGTGCTCCCCTGCAGTCTCATTGGATAATTCAGCGAATTTACGGAGGAGCTCCTCAAAAATAAGTCCCATTTGAGAATTGTCTATCGTATCTGGATGAAGATCGAATCTCGCGAACTTGTCGGTTACTTGATATAAAAGCCCATTTTTAGAGAGTTTCTCAATTTGCGTAGTGAATGAAAATTGATCGAAGATGTCCCTCACAGAAGAGGGGAAGCTTTGGAGATAACTATATAAATTTTCTTTAATATGATCTTGATCATCAATCAATTTAGACATGTCTAAGGGGGAGATATTGTAAAAGGACTGACCAGAGATCCGTTGTAAGAAAAGTTCTGGGGCAATTCCACTTTTCTGAAGTTGTTCCTTTTTTTTAAGTACGTCAGGTTTTGTTGAAGCAAGCACGCAGTCTAGGCGGCGCAATATAGTAAATGGTAAAATCACTTTTCCATAATCAGACTGTTTATAGTCGCCGCGCAATAGATCGGCAACAGACCAAATTAAAGAAGATAAATTCGACTGGTTCATTGTAAAAACTCCTTACATATTAATGCTAAGATAACGCACCCATTTAAGTTGAAATAGGCTAAATAGAATTTCGAAGCAAGCAATTCTGTAAATTTTATTTAAATCCTTCTAGGTTTCGTTTTTATTTATATTATGTTATTGTTTTTGTAGTTTAATTGAAATTTAAATAATTTATTGAATAATTGGTTAATTAAAATATAGTTTAATTTTATTATGAAGAACACAAAAAAACTTTTTGATCCTAATGCTACAGAGCCAATGCCTTTAAGCAGGTCTAAAATAGATCTTTTCCTGCAGTGTCCAAGGTGTTTCTATTTAGATAGAAAATTAGGAATTTCCCAACCATCAGGCCCTCAGTTTTCTCTTAATATGGCTGTAGATGCCTTATTGAAAAAAGAGTTTGATGTTTATCGGAAAAAGAAGACTCCGCATCCTTTCCAACAAAAAGAAGGAATTGATGTAATTCCATTTAATCATTCTGACATTGAGGACTGGAGAAATAATAAAAAAGGTATTCGCCACCTTCATAAGCAGTCTAATTTTGAAATCTATGGAGCTATAGACGATGTGTGGGTGAAGCCAGATGGAGAACTGATTATCGTAGATTATAAGGCTAAAGCCTCAAAAGACGATCCAAAAACTTTTTTAATCCCTAAAACACAGAAGACTGGGGGTATAAAAAATTCAGAGAAATACAAAATTGGCTATAAAAGGCAGATAGAACTCTATCAGTGGCTTTTTAGAAAAAATGGTTTCAAGGTTTCAAATAGGGCTTATTTTATTTTTGCTAATGCTCAAAAAGAAAAAGAGAGTTTTAACAATGGATTGGATTTTGAAAAGCATCTTATTGCCTTTGATGGAGATGATTCATGGGTCGAACCTAAACTAAAAGAGGTTCTTCAGTGTTTGAAGAGTGATGCAATGCCTGAATCGGGGCATAAGTGCGATTTATGTAAGTACCGAAAAAACGCTTTTGAGGTAGAGAGATAAATGCAATGAAAGATGAGAAATTGTTTTTTGAAATCTTCTATAAGGTGCACTCTTATCTAGATGAATATATAGAGCTTCATAATACATTGGTGGCTGTCAAATTATTACAGAAAATAAATTTTAATGAGTTGTCAAAAAGCTCGGAAATCCTTTCGGTGAAAATTTCTCAGAGTTACATGCAACTTCCTTCTCTTTTTCTGTCAGAGGCCATTACGACCCTTCGAGATGACTTCATGATATACACAGAGGCTCTTAATAATACTGTTTTACATCTTAGAGGTTTGTTTTTATTTCTTGATAAACGTGCAAATCCATCATGTACATTCTTTGAATTTATCTTTCACACCCCGAAACTTTGGTTTCAATATAGGAAGCTATTCAAAGCATATGAAGCTTCTAGAAAAGTTTATGCTGAGAAAGGCTCTTTGATTAATAAGATGTTAAATATTCTTAAAAATACCTAAGAAGCAATAAATTTAAAATTTTTCCAAAACAAACCCATTTTAAATCGAGCCTTGAAGTTTCTTCAGCATGAGCAGGTTTTGAAAGATTGATTTTTGTAAAGAGCGCTCATACTTGAGGATTTTTTCCGCATTCTCCTTTTCAGGGATGGCTGTAAGCATTATGTTTAGTTTGTCAGTTTCAATGTTTACTAATTTTTCTTTCTCTAGTTCAGAAATTTTCTCATCAATACGGTGTTTCTCTTTTTCATAAAGTTCTAATAGCCTGTTTGTAATCTTTTTTTTGTCTGTATAACCATTCTTATTCAGAATTGCTTTTAGCTCTTCGTAACTATTCTGTTCGTACAGAACGTGTTCTTTTTCTTGATAGGTGAGTGTGTCAATTTTTTGAATAATCAATAAAAAATCTTCTGCAATATCGGACTCTATATTTTTTCCTGCCCATATAGGTTGATCGAAATCTACTTTCTCTTTTTCCAGGCATTTAACGTACAAATCAATCCAAGAGATATACTCCTGATAACCTGTGATTTCTTTGTCCAACTCTTCATTGTTTTTTTTGTTAAAAGTATAAAATTTTTCGAAAATTTGTTCGAGGTACTGCTCTATACTGCCTGCTTCATAGCGGATAACACGTCGTAATCGCCAAAAATCGATAGCAATTTTCTCAACAAGAAGGCTTTCCATTTGATTTTGAGGGATAAGACAATCTATGAGGTTATTTAAGACCTCGAGGTACTCTTTTTCACTCTCTTTACCAAA
>JAJFML010000167.1 GCA_021772195.1 Chlamydiota bacterium
AGGAGAATATTCACAAAACTAACAAGCATGATTTCTCGCTTTCTCTTCTTTTTTTTACAAAAAGAGAAAGAAGTCTCACCTGACGAACTAGAGCATATTTTAGAGACCTCTAAATCAAAAGGGGTAATGCAGGAAAAGGAGGTTGAGCTGATTCAAGGCTACCTTGATTTGAAACATTCAATTCTCAAAGAGCATATCAGGCCTAGAGAGGAGATACTCTTCTATAATATTCAAGAGCCTCTTGATAAGCTTCATCGTATGCTTATGGAAGAGCAAGTATCTAGAGTTCCAGTCTGTGATGGGGGATTAGAGAAGATGATTGGAATAATCTCTGTTCGAAGGCTTTTTTTCTATTCCGAAAGAATACAGACACCGGATGATTTAAGAAAGATAGTAAGAAAGCCATTCTACGTGCCTGAGTCGATGCCAGCCTGGAATCTCTATGAACAGCTGCGAGATAGGAAAGAAAATCTTGCTATCGCAGTCGATGAGTATGGTTCTATTTCAGGCCTTGTTACCCAGGAAGATCTGATCGAGTCAGTGGTAGGGGAAATTGTAGATAGAAGGGACCAGAAAAGCAGATATACCACTTCAGGAAAGGATGTCATCATTGCAAGCGGTAAGCTTGAGCTCTCGGAATTTGAGAGTATTTTTGGGCGAGAACTTAAGAGTACATCGAATGCGGTGACTATAGGCGGGTGGCTTACTGAACAGTTGGAAGATATTCCTCAGACAGGAACGAAGTATGTAACGGATGAGTTTCTTTTCTATGTTTTATCGTCAGATCCAAACCGCGTACGAAGGGTCTACATAAGAAAGTTAATCCCAAGGAGTAAAAAATAATGGCACCTTGGGCATATTTTCTACTCTTTACTCTCTTATGCGTCATCTTTCAAGGCTTCTTTTCAATGTTTGAGATGGCGGCTGTCTCTTTTAACAAAGTAAGGCTTCACTATTATGTTAGTCAGAATAAGCGTTTGGGGATTTGGTTAAATAGTCTTCTAGGCAAACCTTCAAGGCTTTTTGGAACAACTCTTATAGCAATTAACACCTTTTTGCAATTTGGTTCAGAATTTTCTCGAAAATTCTACGAGTCTCTTAATCTTAACCCTGATTTTGCTCCATTTACTCAAATTATTATTGTTCTTATCTTCGGTGAGCTGGCTCCCATGTTTGCTGCAAGAAGATATTCAGAACATGTTGCTTTTCTATATCTTCCTGTTGTCTATGTAACATCCAAAATTCTCTATCCGCTTATTTGGGTGATTGATGGAATAAATCATCTTCTTCAACGCATTCTAGGTAGAAAATATGATGTTCCTCTTTTTCTTTCTAGGGAAGAGATTCAAAAGGCTTTCGAAGAAGAGGAGGAAAAAGTTGATTCACTGAACCGTGTCGTCAGCAATTTCTTCACTCTAAAAAGCAAGACAGCAAAAGAGGTGATGCTTCCCATTGGCTCTTGCCAAGCGATTCCATCTCCTTCAAGATTATCGGAAATGAAGCAGATCTTAAGTCTAAATTATTCTGCTTTTATCCCTATCTATCACAAGCATGTTCAAAACATCGTTGCCATTGCCTATCCAAGGGATTTACTTCGTCTTGATGAGAAGCGAAAGGTTCTTGATTTTTCCAAGCCGCCCTGGTTTATCACGGAAGAACAAGAGGTAACAGATATACTTATGCAGTTTCGAAGAAATAATCAAAGTGTTGCAGTTGTTATCGATCGAACAGGCTCAGCTGTGGGTATTCTTACATTAAATCAGCTTATTGATCAGTTATTTGGAGAAGAGAGAGAAGAACACTGGAACGAAGAGATAGAGGAGAGGGGGTCTCATTTTGAAAAGACGGTTTCAGGAGAGATGTTACTCTCTGAATTTAATGCCAAATTTAAGACAAAGCTCCAGTTAAAAGGGGTGGAGACTTTAAGTGAATATATGACCAAAAAACTTGAGCATCATCCAACAAAAGGCGACTGGATAAAAGTGGAAGGTTTTCAAATTACAGTCATTGAACCTACACTTTTTGGCGCAAAGACGCTCTCTGTTAAATCGATTTGATGATGCCTTGAATGATGCGAACAGCTTCGTTGATCTCCTCTCTGGTAGTGAATCTAGAAAGGGAGATTCGGAGAGAGTTTTTTGATCTTTTATGATCTATCCCCATGTTTCGAAGTACGCGTGATGGTTCCAATGCGCCAGATGAGCAGGCAGAGCCGTGAGAGACTGCAATGCCTTTTTGATCGAGCATCATAAGAAGAGTTTCACCATCAATTTCTTTAAAAGAGATATTGCTTACATTGACAATTCTAGGACCCGTTCCATTGATGCTAACACCAGGTGATTTCATTAAGGCAAGCTCAAAACGATCACGTAAATCTTCCATTTGGTGGGATTTTTCAGGAAGCGCCTCTTTCAGAAGATGGACAGCTTCTGCCATGCCTAGGATTCCTTCCAGGTTTTCGGTGCCTGCTCTTTTTGAAAATTCTTGCGCGCCGCCTGTGAGATAGGGGGGGGATTTAAGCCCGGAGCGAACAAATGAGAAGCCTGTCCCATGGGGGCCATGCAACTTGTGTGCACTAAAGCACATAACAGAGACCCCATCAGGAATTTTAAATTCTTCTTTTCCTAGAAGAGCGACCCCATCGATGATGAGAGGTATCTGATGTCTTTTGGCAATCTCTGCAAATGCTTCGATGTCATTTTTCACACCGGTTTCAGAGTTTACAGCAGAAAGCGCAATGGCACTAGTAGAAGGGTTGATAGCTTTTTCAAGATCTTCAGGAGATATTTGACCCGATTCATCAGATTCAAGAAAGTGAACATTTGTACCCCTTTCTTTGAGCACTAGAGCAGTTTCATAGATGGCAGAGTGTTCGATGTTACTTGTAATGAGTGTTCCCTTGGATGCGAGGGCAAAAAGTGCGCTATTGAGGCCTTCGGTTGCGCCTGATGTAAAAATGATTTCGAGATGGCTCTGGCCAAGATAGTCAGCAATTTTTCTTCTAGCATCTGTTAAGAGGCTTTTTGCCTTCCTTCCAAAAGAGTGAACAGAAGAGGGATTGAGCGGATCGTTGTGCTGGTACATTGCTTTTAGCACCATAGGATCGAGCTGGGTGGTAGCATTATTATCTAAGTAGATTGTGTTCATTTTATACGTAAGAAAAGAATGGTGATATTATCGTGGCTGCCGTTTTT
>JAJFML010000168.1 GCA_021772195.1 Chlamydiota bacterium
AAGTGATGATGAAAGATTTTGACGTACCCAACGAAAAAGCTCTTGCAAAAGCGCAGCCTACCTTTGTTCTCTATAAATTACAAAATATAGACAGGAAAGAGGCTGGAGACTTCCTCAATCAAATTGCAGAAAATTTAAATCGTACAAACGAAAAACAAGACAACCTATTTAACTCTATTGAATCTAAAAAGTGGATTGAAAAATCACACTCTTACATGTTTTCAGGTACACAAGACGCTTTAAATGAAGTACAAGAGCTATTAAAAGCCTTTGACACTCCAGGGAAAAAGGGTTACCAGCAAAGCTTTTTCACCTACCAGTTGCAATTCGTATCACGAACCAAATTTGAAAATTATCTGAAAAATCTGGGCAAAAATTTAAAGAAAAGCGATCAAGATCCTGCTCTCGTAGATTCTATCTCTTCCATGAAATGGATCCCCGATTCAAGAGCCTTCCTCTTTTCAGGAACAGAAGCCTCTTTAGATAAACTGAAGGGCATCATTACTGGCTATGACACGAGTGCAGAAAAAGATGCCTCAGAGTCCTATCAAATCTACAAGCTAAAATATGCTAGGGGCGATGAGATTGAAGATGATCTCGAGCGATTCTCTAAAAATATGAAAGATTCTGGCATGGAAGATTCCCGTGTCGTCCAAGTCATCGATAATATGAAGTGGGTCAAAGCTACAAACTCCATTCTTCTCACAGGCGACCCTGAAGCTGTTAAAGAGGTCATATTCCTCATACAGCAATATGATGTTGAAGAGAGGCCCGAGCGCATCCACAGCGACTTTTTCATGTATAAGCCAGTAAATATGTCAGCAGAAGCTCTCGAAAAAGCAATGCTAGATATTTCAGAAAACCTCTCCAAGGGAGGGCTTATCGATAAAGGGCTCATCACCTCCATTCGGAGCGTAAAATATAGTGATGAGACAAAAGCTCTTATCTTCACAGGAAGCCCTTCTGCTCTTCAAAAGGTTGAAAATCTCATTAAAGAGATCGATATTCCTTCAGCTGGTAAAGCTTCCATTCAAAGGCTTGGAAGAACCACTTTCCTTCTCTACAAACTCAAATATGCAAGCGGCACGCATATTATGGAGTCGGTGGAGAATGTTGAAAAAAATCTGAAAAATACAAGTGATCCCGATAGAGCATTTTTAGAAGCTTTGAAATCGATGAAGTATGTGCGCGAGACCAATTCACTCCTCTTCACAGGCTCTGAGGCAGCTCTTAAAAAGGTGCAAGCTCTCGTTGAAAAGTTTGATGATCCTTCTCTTGCAGAAAGGTCGATGACACCTTCCGAGTTCTACATCTATAGACCGCAATATGTCACAGGGCCCCAGTTGGAGACACTTCTAGTGGAGTTTGCAGATCACTTAAAAGATACAGGCTTATCCGATCCCGAGCTCTTTCAGACGATTCACACAATGAAGTATATTGCAAAGTCGGGTAACCTCGTATTCACAGGCAATCAACAATCCTTAGACAAGGTCAAAGAGCTCTTAAAAACCTTCGATACAGCTGGCGGAGAAATTGCAGCCTCCCACACTGAGATCCAGGAGATCGACAATACCTCATTTCTCGTCTTCAAACTCCAATACCATAAGGGCTCTGAAATCCAAACCGCTCTAAAACAGATTGGGAAAGATCTCATCAAATCCAAATCACCAATCAACAAGGGCCTTCTAGATGCTATCCATTCTCTTCAGTGGATCGAAATTACCAACTCGCTTCTCTGTACAGGTGATCAGAACACACTTGCAAGACTAAAAGAACTGATCCGCAACCTTGACGTTCCTCTCAAGCAGGTCTTCATCGAAGTTCTCGCCATTGAAACAACACTAAGCAACTTTTTAGACTTTGGACTCAACTGGGGATCTAAAGTGAAGTATAAAGACCGTTTTGCAGCTTCCACCAGTAACTTTAACCAAGCAGCTACATCACAAGACAGCACCCCAGCTAAAACCTTTTCAACCACTTTGTCAGATATCAGTGCAACTACAACACCTGAACCTAAAGGCATCCCCTTTGCAACAGGTTTTGATCTCGGCGTGATTGGTGACATGATCTTTCATAAGGGAAAATCCTTTGTCTCGTTAGGATCGTTACTAAATGCCTTACAGATCGATAATGAAACATCTATCTTACTCACACCAAAAATTCTAGCGCAAGACAGTAAGACCTCCAACCTCTTTGTAGGTCAGAATATTCCTTTTGTTGGTTCATTTGTAAACAATACGGGCAATAATGCAACTGTACAAACACAAAATGTTGAGTACCGAGATATTGGAGTGAATATGACAATCACTCCCGTACTTGGAAACTCCGATATTGTGACAATGGATATCAGCATTGAAAATTCTACTGTTCCAACGGATGCTCAAGGACAGACAACAACTATCTCAGGTAATAATAGTGTCACAGGCATTACAACTAATAAAACCAGCATGCAAACAACTGTGCACGTCCCCAATGAAAGCTTCCTTATCTTAAGTGGTATGATGGATATCTCGAAAACACGTACTAAAAATCAGATCCCTTGTCTCGGCGGCATTCCGCTGATTGGAGCTGCCTTTTCGCTGTTAAACAAAGTAGATAATCGCAATAATATTGTTATCTTTATCAGACCACATATTATTAACTCTTATGACGATATCAAATCAATTACAGAAGAACAAGAGACCCTTTTCCGCGAAGAGACAGGCACACCCTTCCTTGAAAACGAGTTTGATGAGAGCATGGAGCTCATCAAATCCGTCGATGATGATTAGAGCTTTTCTTCTCATAGTTCTTCTAACTTCTTGTTATCAAGTACCCGATAAAATTGAGCCTAGAGTCTCTATCTATATTGAAAAGAGACATATCGATACGCTCAAATCTCCTTTTCCAAAATTAACTATAGAAGAAAGATCTACAGATTGGGGGAAAGAGTATGCAATTGCGCTAAAGTTTGCAGAAAATTTTGATCTCTACCGCGCGATATCAACATTTAAGCGAGCAGAAGCCCTTATAGATAATGAGAATGAAGATCGTATGACTGAGATCTCCTACTTCCTCTTTCTTAGCTACTACCTTGGGGGAAAATATTCTGACGCACTCGAAATATTTGAAGCATCAGACCTCGTCTCGGTCGATAGGTCCTTTATTCCCTACCACGACCTCATGCTTGTTCTCTATGAATGCTATACCGAACTCGAGGTCTTTGAAAAAGCTGCTCGCATCAAGGAGC
>JAJFML010000169.1 GCA_021772195.1 Chlamydiota bacterium
ATGAGATTCCTGCGCCATATTGTAAGGACTTGCGCCATGCTCTACAAAGCTCTCTTTCCAATTATTTGCCCAGTCAAAAGATAGAAACGGTTCTGTTACAAACCAACATCTTTCTATTTTGCCGCCAAACTCAACATGTGGAGAGAGCTGCCATCCGTTATAGTTTGCTACTGCGGTTTCTTCATAGCCAGGATAGAAAATATCTCTTTCGTTATGAACTCGGTGGGTCCCGCCCCAAAGAGCTATATCGAAATAGTACCAATCGATCTCAACCATGCCCGAAAGCGTGATGAAAAATTGATCGATAACGGCATCACCCAAACTATCAGACTCATCAAGGTTAGTTCTTAAGTATGCTACACCTGCGCTAAAAAGATCTAAATCATCACCATAACGGTCATAAACAAGAAGAGCTCCTGCATTGACAAAACTAAAATCAGGTGTTTCATCACAACAATCTACATGACCGTACTCACCGAGTACGCTATACCAAATAGAATTTTTCTTCTTTGGATCTACACAAGCATTCACTTTGTTATCGCAATCACAGCTGAGTGCAAAATCACAACCCATAAATCTTTTATCGGAGTGACGAGATTGCACCGTCTTAGTAACCGAAAATACAGCATTTTCTGAAGCAAAGGTTGCAAATGCATTTCTCGCTGGAGAAATGGTATTAAATGCGTCTTGCAATTGCTCGTCCGATAGATTTTCGAGCAATATCAAAGTAGAAGTAGGCAAGCAGTTTGCTACGGATAAATCATTGCCTGTAAGCCTAGCAGAAAAATTAGGTCTGGGAGGAGGCGGTGGCGCTGGAGGTACCGGCACAGGAGGTCCTGGTGGCGGTGGCGGTGGCGGTGGCGGTGGTGGATCAAACGGTGGATCAAATGGTGGATCAAATGGTGGATCGAACGGTGGATCGAACGGTGGATTGAACGGTGGATCGAATGGTGGATCAAACGGAGCTCCGAGCTCAAGCTCAGCTGGCAATAGTTGTACTTTTTCAGAAGGCTGAGCACGTATAGGATTCCATGCAGCAATGGCAACGTCTTTTATGGTTGATGATCCATTAATATCTGCTCTTAAATCACTATCAATTGTGATGGCAAATATAACTCCAAACAAAAATACTCCTCTTAATAGAGAGGAATATAATGTTCCTGATAAAACTCTTCCCAATTGCATATTTCAACCTTCTTTTATTTTGACAAAAAATTTAGAGTAAAAACATATTATTTTCAACAAATAATTTCAAAATTTTTGAGCTCAAAAAGACTGTTTCTAAGTGTTTTATCAGAATGAAACACTTAACATATAGAATCACCCTCCCCTTCTCACTATTTAGCAAAACCTGCAGTAGTTCAGCCACGCTCCAACACTTATTTACAGAGAAAACCCAATTCTTGATTCGGAAAATGTTTATTTCTAACAACCCTTTTTCTCAACAAATTCCATCAAATCTCTTGTTAGAAAACAGAAGACAAGTTAAAAACTTCTTGTTAAAATATTTTGAAGGTTTATCAATGATCCTACGCTTTATCATACTTTCTATCATCTCAATCACTTCTCTATCCGCATATACTCCGGAAACAATTTCCCAGATGCCCCACATTATTCTCATCGAAAACTTTCTTACCGATATAGAATGTGACTATATTATAGAAATGGCAAGACCTCAATTAAAGAGATCAAAAGTAGTAGATAGCAAAGGTGATGGCAAAGCCATTGTGCACAAAGCTAGAACATCAGATGGAATGTTCTTTTCATCTCAACACTCCGACAAAATTTTATCAAGGATTGAAAATCAAATCGCTAAATTAACCGAAATTCCAAAAGAAAATGGTGAGGCCTTTCAAGTCCTTCGTTATAAAATTGGCGATGAATATAAGCCTCATTATGACTATTTTAATTTGAATACACCTGGGAGCAGTAGTCATCTAAAAAGAGGCGGCCAACGCCTTGCATCCGTTATCATCTTCCTTCAAGATACTCCAAAAGGAGGTGCTACGATCTTCCCAAAAGCTGGAATCGAAGTTCAACCTATTAAGGGTAACGCTGTTATTTTCTACAATCAACTCCCTAACGGAATGGAAGATCCGCTCACTCTTCATGGAGGCGCCCCCGTTCTTGAAGGAGAAAAATGGATCATGGTTAAGTGGCTGCGGGAAAGCGAATTTCATTAAGGAAACACTGAATAAGTCATGTATTTCATCTTTTCCAAAAATCAGGCAAAAATCAATTTTTCGATCTCACTAACCGTCAGAGGGTTAATTCGATCTCAAAAATTGATTTTTGCTATGATTTTGCGAAAAATCTAAAACACAGCACTTAATCAGTCTCTCCTTAAGAAGAAATTGATGTTCAAGTCATTGTGCTATTTAAAAAAACGATGACGGTGCTCTGCGATAAAAAGGCAGACAGGATCTCCTATGCAGAAAGGAAACTACTCATTTAACAGAGTTAGGTGTTTCGACTTGAACTATTTTAGGTTTTTGTTTTTTCAGCTGATCGAACTCTTTAGCAAGCTCCATTACCTCAGATTCGCTGAGTTTACCATTTAGAATTTTGTCCTTAATCTCTTCACGCCTTTCCATCCAACGTTTTTCCAAGATCTGTTTTACAGTCTCAAAAAAGCAATCTTTTGCGCGATCGAGATTGATGCGTTTTTGCAACATCTCTGAGAGAAAAAGTTGATCTTCTGCTTTCTCTAGATCCATGGTAAAGGCTAGAAGATCACGCGGTTTATCTAAATCAAGCGCTTCAAAGTATTTGTTGAAGATACGTCTGCAGCAGCTGAGTTTAAAGTGTTCGGGTTTAAGGTTTTTCCGGGCAAGCTCGAGAAGTTCGGGTTTAGATTCGCCAGCTAGGAAGATCCATCTGAGAAGGTCTGCTTCAAGAACGCGGTCAGGATCGATAGATTGATGTGTAACACTTGCTGATCTTTTGTAGGAGACGATGGGAACTTCAACATCTACACCTATCATCTGCTCGGGAGTGTTTG
>JAJFML010000170.1 GCA_021772195.1 Chlamydiota bacterium
CAAGCTTGCCTTAAAGTATCTTCTTCCAAAAAGAAAGGCGCTATCTACATCTCTGATAGCGCTCATGTCAATCTTTGTGATATCACTTGTTGTTTGGCTAATTCTTATTTTTCTCTCAGTTACCTCTGGCCTTGAGACTAACTGGCTCAAAAAATTGACTGCCCTAAATGCCCCTCTGAGAGTATCTCCTACGGATAGCTACTACTCATCCTACTACTATCAAATCGATTCTCAAGCAGCAAACTCCTCATTTTCCTATAAGACAATTGGCGAAAAAGCGAAATCGCATCACTCCGATCCCTTTTTAAATGATCTAGACGCAAGCTTACCTGCACACTTTGCATCTCCCGACCTCGATGATGGTATTTTAAAGGATCCTGTTAAAAGACTTATTGATGTTCTTGAAGAGGTTAAATTAGAGAATCCTTCTCTAACCTATAATGATTTTGAACTATCAGGCGCGCTCATGCGCCTTGCTCTCAACAGACCAACATCTATTCCAGGCAGCAATCATGCCTCTTTTCTCTCTCAAATGAGCTACCTATTCTCCTTTCCAGAAAAAAACCCTACTTTAGACCATCTTCTTCTTACTCCCACAGCAGACGACCTTAATAACATTCTATTTCAGATGAATAAGTCACATGCAGAGTGGCAAAAAGATTCTCCTGAATCGCTCTACTCTTATAACCAAAACCAATCGCCTGAAAGGCTCGCTTCATTTTGGGACCACGTCGACTTAAAAGAGATTTTATTTAAAGCAAGGGTACCTCTTGCTTTTCTACCTACTAAAGAAGTTACAGCTTTTGCTGACATTCAAAATGGAAGTGTTAAAGGCATCTATTTAGAAAAGTGCTCCTCGAATTTAAAGAAGGGAAAAATTGTAACGGATCACCTTGCATATTTTGAAGTGGATGGAAAAAGAATTCCTCTAGGAAATAGTATTCCGATCATGTCCCCATTAAATGCTAAGTTCAAAGAAAATAAGATCGAAGTCCAGCTTTTTGGAACCATGCACGAGGTCCCCGTGCATTGGATTAGCATCTCTAATGCTACCGTTAAAACTCATTTTGAAATCGAGCCTAAAAATAAGCCCTATTGGCCCTATTTTTGCAATGGCTCCTGGCACCTTCCTATGCACGATAGACCGGGCGTTCTTCTTCCCAAAAGCTACCAAGGATCTAGAGTTTTTGTAGGTGACAGCGGCTACCTCTCATACATCTCACCTACTGCAGGCTCTACTCAAGAAATGCGCCTTCCCTTCTATGTCTCCGGATTCTACGACCCAGGCATTATGCCCACTGGCACGAGGGCTCTTTTTGTTCCCTCAGAGATTACCGAGACAATTAATGCCTGCACAGAATCTTTTGCACCCGATGGCACGAGTACAAATGGCATTCTTTTCTGGTTTGATCCTATTCAAACAGCTCCATTATTTAAGGCAAATATAGCAAATAAAATGAGCGAAAAGAAGATTTCAGGATACTGGGATCTTTCCACTTATCAAGAGTATGAATTTTCAAAAGAGCTCATGCACCAATTTCAATCCGATCGCACACTTTTCATGTTAATTGCGATCATCATCAGTGTAGTTGCTTTCTCAAATATTATTTCACTTTTAGTTATCCTTGTAAATGACAAGAAAAAAGAGATTGCGATTCTCTCATCGATGGGAGCCTCTGATAAAAGCATCGCCTGGATCTTTGGCATTGCGGGCGTAATTATGGGAAGCATTAGCTGTATAGTTGGAACGCTTACTGCCATTTTTACACTCAAACACCTCGACTATCTCGTTGCATTTCTTAGCAAAATTCAAGGGCATGATGCTTTTCAAGCAGCCTTTTTTGGAGATACACTTCCCAATGACCTTAGTATGACAGCCCTTAAATTTATCTTAATTTCAACTCCCATTATTTCACTTCTAGCAGGCTTTATTCCTGCAATCAAAGCATCAAAGATAAAACCTTCTCAAATCTTGAGGTCGGAATGATTTTAGATGCAAAAGACCTCCATAAGTCTTTTGGAGACTCTAGGGTTCTAAAAGGTGTCTCTCTTAAAGTTGGCAAAGGAGAGAGTATTGCTATTATGGGAGCCTCTGGAGAGGGTAAAACGACGCTTCTTCACATCTTAGGAACGCTTGAGGCTCACGATTCGGGATCACTGCACATTTTGGGAAAAGAGCCTCTAAATGCTCCTCTCATCCGTTCGAAACATTTTGGTTTCATCTTTCAATCCCACAATTTACTCGAAGACTTTTCCCTACTTGAAAATGTTCTCATGCCTATTCGCATTGCGCGCAAAAACATTAAACTCTATCTTCCCAAGGCAAGAGAATTATTAAAGAGAGTGGGGCTAAATCAGCACGAAAATTCGCCCGCAAAAGTTCTATCGGGAGGAGAGAAGCAAAGAGGTGCTATTGCAAGAGCTCTTATCAATGATCCTGACATCATACTTGCAGATGAACCGACGGGAAATCTCGACAATCAAAACTCAAAAGTGATCTATGAGCTATTAATGGGATTGAAAGATCTAGGAAAAAGTATTATTATTGCGACACATGATGAAAACTTAAGCGCTCTCGCAGATAAGCTATACATTCTTCGAGATGGAACTCTAAAGGAAATGAAATGAATATACTGATGATCGGTAGTGGCTATGTCGGACTTGTGACAGGCACCTGCTTTGCAGAAATGGGACACCACGTAATTTGTCTTGATATTGATGAGAAAAAAATTGAAGGTTTGAAAAAGGGCATTGTTCCCATCTATGAACCAGGCCTAGAAGAGCAAATTTTACGAAACATTAAGGCAGGTAGACTCTCCTTTTCTACAGACTACAAATCCAGTGTTGAAAATTCAGATGTGCTTTTTATTGCCGTTCCAACGCCTTCTAGAGAAGATGGATCGTGTAACACCTCATACATTGTATCTGCCTCAAAAGAGATTGCAAGATACATTAGACCAAATCAAATCGTTGTTAATAAATCGACAGCACCCGTAGGTACTGTCGAGCTTATAAAGAAGACAATAAATGATTCTTTAGAAAAAGAGATGCCCTTTGATGTAGCATCTAATCCCGAATTTTTAAAAGAGGGATCTGCAATCAGCGATTGTATGAAACCAGATCGCATCATCATCGGCGTCTCAACTTCTGAGGCAGAAAAAACTCTTAAAGAGATCTATGCTCCATTTATGATCAATCATGAGCGCGTTATCTCGATGGATGTAAGATCAGCAGAACTGACAAAATATGCAGCCAATGCCATGCTCGCAACTAGAATCTCCTTTATGAATGAGCTTGCAGAAATTGCCAAAAGAGTGGGCGCTGACATTAACGAAATTCGCAAAGGAATTGGCTCAGATGCTCGCATTGGACACAGTTTTCTCTATGCTGGGATTGGCTATGGTGGCTCCTGCTTTCCTAAAGACATTAGAGCTCTAGCTGCTCTTTCGGAAAAAAATGGGTTTGAACCGGCTCTATTAAAGTCAGTTGAATCGGTGAACAACAGACAGAAAAAATTAATGGGAAGCCTTCTAAAAGGCTATTTTGAAGAAGAAGGAGGCGTCAATGGAAAAACCATTGCTATCTGGGGACTCTCATTTAAACCTGATACCGATGACATTAGGGAAGCTCCAGCGATTACTCTGATCAGAGAACTCCAGAAAAAAGGCGCTATTCTACGCCTCTATGATCCCGTTGCTATGGAAAATGTGAAAGATGAACTAGGCACTTTAAGTAACATCACCTTCTGCACAGATGAATTCGATGCTGCAAAAGATGCACATGCCGTATGTCTACTCACTGAATGGAAACAGTTCCGTCTTCTAGACTTTGGAAAGGTTGCAGATCAGATGAAAACACATGCCATCTTTGACGGGCGCAATCAATATCAGGGAAAAGAGCTCTTTAAAAAGGGTTTCGATTACATAGGAATTGGAATGCCGGACAAGAGAAACTAATGCAAACGAAAAAAAAGCTCATCTCAAACCGTATACATGAGCTTATTCAAAACACAGAGCTGCCTCAAAATCGTGTGATTGAGGCAGCTCTCTACTCTCTTGCTACTCCAGGAAAGTATCTCCGTCCCATATTCACACTTTTAACAGCTGAGATGTTTGGAGCAAATATAGAAGATGCCCTCGATCCAGCATGTGCAATCGAGCTTATTCATACCTATTCACTGATTCACGATGACCTACCTGCGATGGATGATGATGATCTTCGTAGGGGAAAAGAGACCGTGCACATCAAGTTTGATGAGGCAACAGCAATCCTAGCCGGTGACTTTCTTCTTACCTACTCCTTTGAAGTGATTGCAAATGCTTCTCATTTAGATTCAGTAAAAAAATGCAAGCTCATCCACACTCTTGCAAAAAGAGCAGGCGCCAAAGGAATGATTGGCGGTCAGATGATCGACTCTCAAGCAGCAGGATCTAACCTTCCAGAGCCTCTACTTCTTTCTATGCATGAACTAAAAACTGCAGCACTATTTACAGCAGCTTTAGAATTTGGTGCCATTGTTGGCGGTGCAAATAAAAATGAGCTTCAACAAATCTCAAAATTTGGGAAAGATTTTGGCATTTCTTTTCAAATCATTGATGATCTTTTAGATGTGAGCGTGCCCACAGAACAATTAGGAAAATCACACGGATCAGATGAGAAGAAAAATAAACCAACTAGCGTGACAATATTAGGAGAGAAAAGAGCAAGAGAGATGGCAACATTGCTCAATATCCAAGCATTTTCACACCTAAACCAGCTAGATCGAGATACCTCTCAGCTGAAAGATCTAGTAAAAACTCTTTTAAACCGAAGATTTTGAATAATGACACTCCAAACAACTTTTGATTTTGGATTCTCTTTATTTAGAGATAAAAAAATTTCTTTTCACCATTTTGAACATAGTACTCACTGTGATTTGAGCAAACTTCAAGCTAGACTCTCTCAATTTTTTACTGTCTTAAACAACAGACCATTTCATTCATCATGCCCACGAATCACCTCCTACTCCATCAAGCCTATCAATATCAAAAAATGTGAAAATGAAGAAGATGAATCACCTCGAGATGTTCTATTGAAAATTTTGATAAAGGTAGCTCTCGCTATACCCACCAAAAATGTTAAATAGATTACTAATAATAAGAGAAATCTTTTGATAAGTTCAGAAAATCTAAGCTATGAGTTTGCAAAATTAATAACAAATGAAGGCTATCCAGCAAAGAGAAACCCTCCAAAGAGAGTCTTTGATATTCTCTTTAGCCTCTCTGTGCTTTTATTTTTTTCTCCTTTTTTTCTAACTATCTCCCTGTTGATAAAACTTACTTCTAAAGGCCCTATCTTTTACGGACAAAAACGTATTGGTAGAGAAGGAAAGACATATATTAACTACAAATTCCGCACAATGAAGGAAAATGCAGAAGAGATCTTAGAGGACCTTCTAAAAAAGGATCCTATTTTAAAAGAGGAATGGCTCAAATTTTGGAAATTAAAAAATGATCCTAGAATAACCAATGTGGGAAGATTTTTAAGAAAGACCTCTCTTGATGAATTTCCTCAATTTTGGAACGTTTTAAAAGGTGATTTAAGTGTTGTAGGCCCTAGGCCTGTCGTTAAAGAAGAGATCGTTAATTACTTTGGAGATCGGGCTGCAAAAGTTCTCTCTGTAAGACCTGGCATAACTGGCCTTTGGCAAGTATCTGGCAGGAATAACCTCTCAATGGAGGAGAGGGTCAAAATGGAATCCGAATATATCGACCGAAAATCATTTTTCTTTGATTTGCAGATTATCTTAAAGACAATTCCTGTTATGCTCTTTTCAAAAGGTGCTTATTAATGGTAAGAAAAAAAACAATACTAGTTACCGGCGGAGCAGGATATATCGGCTCTCATGCATGTAAAGCACTTCACCTCGCAGGTTACATGCCAGTTACGTTTGACAACTTATCTCAAGGAAGTATCGATTTTGTAAAGTGGGGCCCTTTTTTCCAGGGAGATCTACAAAACCTCTCAGATATTGAAGCGGTTTTTAAAAAATATCAACCAGAAGCAGTGATTCATTTTGCAGCTTCTGCCCTTGTAATTGAATCGCTGAAAAACCCTTCTAAATATTATCGAAATAATCTCTTTAGCACAGTTAACTTGCTCGATACTTCTCTGAAATTTGGTGTAAAAAAAATCGTCTTTTCGAGCACATGTGCAACTTACGGAATGCCACGTGAGACTCCCATACTAGAAGAGACTGTGCAAGATCCCATCAATCCTTATGGGAAATCCAAGTTGATGATTGAAAAAATCCTTTCTGACTACGAAGATGCATACGGCCTTCAATTTGCAGCACTCAGATATTTTAATGCTGCTGGAAATGACCTAGATGGTGAAATTGGAGAATGCCATGACCCTGAAACTCATCTTATTCCCCTACTTGTTCAAACAGCCCTTAAAGAGAGAGAGTCATTTACGATTTATGGAGATAACTTTCCTACAAAAGATGGTTATGCCATCCGCGATTTTGTCCATGTAAATGACTTAGTAAGAGCGCACCTTCTTTCTCTTGACTACCTCTTTACTCATAAGGAGAGTCTTAAGCTCAATCTAGGAAGCGGCTCTGGCTACTCAGTTATGGAAGTATTAAATCTACTCGAAGCCATTTTAGGAACAAAATTAAATGTGAAAGTAGCTCCAAAAAGAGAGGGAGAACCTGCAATTTTAATAGCAGATACTAGCAAAGCAAAAAAACTTCTCTCATGGGAAGCTAAGTTAGACCTACAAACGATTTTGAAATCGGCAATAGATTGGCAACGAAATTTAGCGCTTAGTTAGAGGTAGATGTAAATGAGCCAAAACAACCTAATTTATGCTCTTTTACTCACCCTTATCTTTTTCTTGCTAGTGAGCCCCCTTTTGCCCGAAGTCAAAATTTTAGCTTTTGCACCTCTACTTATTCTTATTATCTGTAGATCTTCCTTTCTAGCCTCCCTATGGGCAGCCTTTGCTATCGGTCTTTTCTGTGACCTTCTCTCCTCTTTTCATATGGGCCTGCATATACTTACATATCTTCTAACCGTTCTTTTTATCTACCGATACAGATCGCAATTCGACCATGAAAATCCCATTAATTCTGGTATCTTTACTGTCATCTTCTCCTCTATCTTTACGATTCTCTTCACTCTTTTATTCTTTACCTTTGAAAAAAGCGGGCATCTTGGTAAAAAGTGGTTTATAATGGATCTTGCTTTAATGCCTATATTGGATGGACTCTATGCGAGCTTTTGGGTCTTCTACCCGTCTCTCTTCATCCAACAATGGGAAAAAAGATTAAAATTGTTTTTACTTAACAGAAAAAGAAGATGACATACGAACCTAACCTAACAAGAACAAAACTTGCCATTCAAATTGCAAGGGAGGCTGCCAAGCTTCTCGAAGCTGGTTTTGGCACCCACTTTGAAATTAAAAACAAAGAGGGAAGGCATAATCTTGTCACCGAATATGATTATAAATCAGAAAAGCTTATCCATAACCTTATCAAGGAAGACTATCCAGACGATGGAATTCTTTCCGAAGAGGGCGGCAATCTGAAAGAGTCGACATCTGGCTATGAATGGGTTGTAGATCCTCTAGATGGAACGGTCAATTTTGCGCACGGCATCCCCATGTTTTCAGTTAGTATCGGTGTTAGAAAAGGTAAAGAGATGATTCTGGGCGTTGTTTATCAACCCATTACTGAAGAGCTTTTTATTGCAGAGAAAGGAAAAGGCGCCTATTTAAATGGGAAAAAATTACAGGTCACAAATACGCGCACACTAGCTGACTCCATCATCTCAACAGGCTTTCCCTACAATCTTATAGAGGATCCCTTATGCTGCATTGAAAAGTTGACCGTTTTTCTTCGAAAAGGGCTTCCTAT
>JAJFML010000018.1 GCA_021772195.1 Chlamydiota bacterium
CATTTAAGTAGTTTTTCATCCTTAATGTTGGGCTTTTGACTCTTGTTAAGGCGCCAATAGAAGTAATCTTGAATTTGAGTTAGCTCTTTTGCATCAAAGTCATCAGGGAGAAAGAGGGATTCTGTATGGATGAGACCAAAATCGGTGATGATGATGGAGAGGATGCGCGTCTCATCAAGGCGAATAAGGCGTAAACTTTGGATAAAATCCATCTCAAAGATGGGAGTAGTTAGAAATACAGGAAGGTTAGCGTCTGTGCTTAAGGATTCTGCCGCAGAGTGAAGGAATTCGGTTACCTCTTTGGGAGAGTTCATGGTGAGATCAAGCTCTCTAGAAGTCGGAAGAGGAACAGATTTTGCATAAGAGCTGTAGGCTTTAGCAGTTGGAATTCTTCCGCCAGATGAGTGTTGCTGCAAGAGATAGCCATCCTCTTCAAGTCTTGCAAAATAGTTGCGGATCGTAGCTGAGCTAAGATCTTCGAAACCATTTTCTCTGAGTGTGTTAGAGCCAACTGGCTTTCCAGAAAGAATATAGAGGTTAACAAGACCCAAAAGGACCTTTTTCTCTCTTTCTTTCTTGCTGGGGCGTCTAGCTGTTATAGACTTCACGGATACCTTTTTCGCTATTTAATTGGAATTATAGCAAAAGGGATTTTGGAGGGCAATGATTTTTTAGCAATCGATTGATTGGATTGCTGGATAAGTGTTGTAAACGACTTAGGTCTAGTCGGATAATATTTCAGGATCTTGTGCAATTAGTGGCAGAACATCAACAATACTTGGCTTCCATTTAAGGCCTCTTGAGTAGACGAGTCTAGATGCTATGTAGGATGCTATGATTGCCTTTTTGTGAACATCTGGGACATTTTCCATTAGATGATCAGTGTGATCTTTCCTAATAATTTCAGGGCAATATTTTAAAAGACAGTTGATTAAAGGGTCTTTTAAATCCTTGGATAGGTCAATGGAAGTGAAATAATCTAGTAATTGATATTTGAAAGTATTAATCATTTTTGAGATCTCATCTGAGATGTCAGTTAGATAATTACCTGTATCTTTATGTGTTTTTAGGAGCAAAAGGGCTTCATTGAGTGCGGCATTTTTTAGGTGTTCGAGGATTTGAGGAACAAGGATATTTTTTTCTGCTGTAAACTCTTTTTCACTCATGGCAAGGGTTGAGAGAACCTCAAATGAGGAACAGATCACCCCGCCTTTGTTTGCAGAAGAGTCTTTGATGATGAGTACGCCCAGTTTTTCAAGTTCTCGTCTTGCATTTTGCGTGAGGTAGAGATTGGCAGCTTCAATGATTGCTCTGGAAGTTGGTTTTTTGCTGTCATCTAAAAACTCTTGATAGTTCGTTTGGTTTAGTGTTCTGGGTCTTCCGCCTGCAGGTACGAAGATATCGGTGATGGCGTCGTGAACATTGTGTCGAAAAAGGTGGTTCATCTCGTTTCCAGTCAGCCAATCCTCTACGAGTTTTTCCTCTTTTTTTCGGTAACAGAGCGTCTGTTGAATGAAAGCGGTCTGTTCACGCTTGGTTCCAAGGTCTAATAGATATCCTCCCTCTGAGAGTTTTTCAGGGGGATAGAATCGGACCGGGTTACTCTCGTGAAAAAGCTTTGCCATCTCTTTTAAATCGAGTCCTTCTGGATCAAAAATGGTGCCAGAAATATCGGTGAGGGCAATGAGTTTTGCTGTATCGGGATAATATTTTAGGAGGTTAAGGATGAGGTTTCCCGCTACATCACCGTCGGGGCCGCCTGAGATTTTGATGGTAAATTGATCTTTTTCAGGGTCGATCTCCAAGGCCTTCAAGACCTCATTTAAGTAGATATGTACACCCAATGAGGTTACGCCGTACTCTTTGTGGTTGATTCCTACCTGCGGTTTGCTCGTAATAAAAGCTATTCCGGGCGCATAGTTATATTTTACACTTTGATCTGCAATCCACTCGATGATGTTATTGTGCATGTTCTCATCGGGGCCCAGGTAGATATATTCGGGTTTCTTCCAGTAATCGACAATATGTTTGGGGCGAAGTGTTCCATCTAGATCACAGTTGACAATCGAGAGAAAGCTATTAACAAAGGCTCTTTGCCCTTGATAGAGATACTCTCTTTTTTGTTCCGCTTTAAACTCTTTTAGTTTGTTTGCGATAATGCTGGAGTCAAAACCTGCTCTTTCGAGTTCTTTTTTATAGATGACCGATTCATAGAGGCACGTATCGAAGAGTTCAAGAAGGATGACGGCTTTTGAGCCTCCTTCAGGAATGTCTTTGTTCTTTTTGTGCTGCGTGTGAGCGAGATTATAGCACTCAGCAAAGACATTGTTCTTCTCGGCAATGAGCTGTTCGGATTTTTCAGAGATAACAGTACGAAGGCCGCCCCTTGATAGATCTTTGAACCTGATATGAAAGGCGATGAAGTGAGAGTTTGTGATAAAGAAGATGCCAAAGGGAAGTTCAGGGAATTTCTCCGCTCTTTCGTAGGGCACATGGTCGAGATATTCGGGATTGAGCCTGAAAGAGAGCGCCGTTTTATTTTCACGGTAGAAATTCGTCTTGAGAGTGTGGTCGATAAAAGAGAGCGCTTGCATCAGGATGTTTTTTCTTCTAAGGTCATTGACCGCTTGACCTGTATCGATATTGTCGACAAGAAGTAAAAAGCCCTTTCGTACCTTTTCATACCTTTCTAAGTCGTATTTGTCGGGATGGAATTTTAGTTCAAAGGCGTCGCAAAGGTGAATTGTGAGCTCTCGGTGCCTACAAAAACCCTCTTCGATATTACTTACGGAGTAGAGGTTGGGATCGCTATGAACAAGGGTTTGGTGGACAAAATTGACCATCGATCGTACAAGATTAGCGGAATTTCCTTTCATTAAATCGGTTCTGACAAAGGTCGATTCAATGATGTCGTTGCTGTCAAAATCTTTGAGCATCACAAGCTCACGCAAGAAATCGGGTATGTCTGCTGCATCCCAGGCAGCCTCGCCATTTTGACCATGCAGAGCAAGAGACAAAATGAGAACGCTATCTGTTCTGTAGGGATCTATATAGGTGGCAACGACTCTTTGCATATCGAGGTTGTGTCTGAAGATCGTCTGCGCTAACCTTAGGAGGAAGCGGTGTTTGGGTGCGTTTCTCCAGGCGAGCACGATCTGCATTGATGGTGACTCTTTCTCTTTCCAATCTTCATGGTATTTCACTTGATATTGGCAATGATCTCTTGTTTTAGCTCTGAAAAACATGTCGAGAGCAAGAGTTAGCCTATCTGTTGTCATTGATCTTAAAAAGCGCGTGGTAAAGCCTTCTAAAAGGGGCTTGAACTCATCGTCTGTAATTTTGGGGTTACGCGCTTTGACTAGTTGAAGAAGCTCCTCTTTTCGGTCTTCAGGAAGCTTTTCCTCTTCGGATTGGGATGCTTCTGTATAGAGAATTAAGACGATTCTAATAGGCGTTTTTTCGAGATTGTCGGGAAGGGGCGCGTTGGAAAGAAAGGTGCGGAAATATCTAATTCCGTGAAGATCGTAATCTTTGAGCACTTTAACGTCTGCCTCAGGGCTATCTGGGCAGATGACAATCGAGCTGTTTTTTAAGTGAATGCGAGAGAAGTAATCCTGCTGAGGAAGACTCATGAGATTGTGAGTGACTAACATGAGGGTTGCAGCATCGAGCTCACGAAAAAACGCCTTTGGCATATGTTCTTCTAGCCAATGGTAGTATTTCTCAAAGTTCTTGCTCTCATCTAGGATGGCTTTTTTGAGCTGCGCTTTTGTGAGACCGCTATACTTCTCCATAATCCCCCGTTAAAACTAAGTATGAACTATGTAGTTATTATTTTAAATAAATAGAATTATAAAGATACTTATGCGGAAGGCTAAATGTGGTTAGAGCTTAAAAAATGATTGAAGAAGTTTTTGCAAAGTAGAGCCTGAAGAGATGTGAGTTCTTTTTGTTCTCTCTAGCGAACGGAGAGAGCGGGTGGTAAAAAATATAAAGAAATTTGTCTTGCTGCAAATTTTATGAAAATCTATCGCCTTTCAAGATTTCTCCAACATATGAAGAGGCTTCTCGCATGCAGGAGGGTTGTAATATTCACCAGGAATTCCGAGATTGCTTGACCCCTTTTTATTCCAGTGTCCTTTTGAAAGCATTCAAAACCGGCACCAATTAAAGCTCCTAATTATAAACCGTTTATAATACCAAATTGTAATGTTATAATTTTAAGTCCTCTTTTCACGGGGATTCGCGAATTACTTTAAAATAAAAGAGTTTGCAGTATCACTAACAATGGATTTTTTAAGAGTTGAAGCCGACTAAAAGGGTGCCGCCCTCCTGAAGAATAACTGCAAGCCAAAGGGAACAAGGTTTAAGAGAGCGGGTATTGTGGCTAGTACAATGACAGAGAGTACGAGAGTGAGGTTTTGTTTAACGATCTGCATCGTCTTCTTAGACTTTGCAAATAGCTAACCGAGTAATTGCGGCATCTTTGATGATATCCCCATGCAATATGGTTGTCATGGAGTTAAAGAGAAGTTGAAAATATCAGGCCTGTCGAGAACTTTCTTATTGGAGAATTTCACTCCAAGATGGAGGTTCTGAATGTGTAAGAAGATTAAGAGCGCTAGATGAAATTAACATGGGACCCCCGGTGCCAGCTATTACCATGATACTGCAAGTAGCTGAAAATAAGATTCCTAAAGCAACAGATGAGACAACTCCGCAAGCAACTGACATAAAAGAAACATGTATAGAGGAATAAACAATACCGATTCCCCATTCAAGGGTTGTTCTCTTTGTGCTCTCATCCCATCTTTGAGAGGTGAAAACCATTTTAGCCAATTTGGCAACTGTAATCGTAGAGGCGATAGTGTAGAGCCCGGTTGCAATGGAAGTGCCTAATGGTAAGGAACTAGCTATATTAATAGCTGAGCTTGTAAGTAGGACTCCTGGAACTGCCTTTGTAAGTGAATCACAAAATCTTCTTAAGTTAATGTCTGACATGATCTTCTATAGTGAAAAGTTAGTTGATAGGTTATTGTAAGATAAAAATTATCTTCTCGAAAAATTTGTCAAAAAAATCTTTTCAATCTCAAAAATAGATTTTTAGTATAATTTTTCTAAGAATCTAGAACTTAGTAGCTATTCAGGGTTTTTTGTTAAAAAGCAAGCATGATAGCTATTAAGAAAAATCTTATCCAGGTTATTTTTTTAGGAGGCGAAGAGAGTTGAAGCCGACGAGTACGGTGCCGCCTTCATGGAGGATTACGGCAAGCCACAAAGGTACAAGGCCTAAAAGAGCAGGCGTTGTGGCGAGTACTATGACTGCGAGTGCAAGTGTTAGGTTTTGTTTGACGATACGCATTGTTTTATGAGATTTTGAAAAGAGCCAGCCAAGAAGATGGATCTCATCTTTTAAGAGAACGACATCCGAGGCATCAATAGCTGTGCTACTGCCGATTTTGCCCATCGAAATGCCAACGGTTGATCTTGCAAGAGCAGGCGCGTCATTAATTCCATCTCCTACCATAGCAAGTCCAGCTTCCTTCGATAGCTTTTCTACAAGGGCTAGTTTATCACCGGGTCTGAGGTCAGCGTAGACCTCCTCGATGCCGACCGATTTAGCCACTTTTTCCGCATTGGCCATATGATCACCTGTAAGCATGAGCGTTTTCATTCCCAACTCTTTTAGAGACTCTAGCATCTCTTTTACCTGCTCTCTTGGAGCATCGGAGAAGCGGAAGATAAAGCACTCGTCATCGATGAGAAGAAGTGAGAGGAGCTCTCCTTCTTTTTTTTCAAAGGAGATCTCTTTAGAGGTTTTTTTCTGGATGAATTCGCTGAGACCAATGTAGACATCGACCTTTTTTCCATCAACCTGTGCCTTTCCAGAGAGACCGTGACCTGGTACGGAGTTAAAATCGGTAATAGCAGCCGGCTTGATGCCTTTTTCTGATGCAAAGCTGACAATGGCACTCGAGACAGGATGAACGACTTGTTGCTCTAGTCCGTAGGCTATGCTAAGCGCCTCATCGGGATTGATTTTTGAGCTTAAAGGTTCAAACTGAGAGGTTGTGAGCTCGCCTAATGTGAGAGTTCCTGTTTTGTCAAAAGAGATGATTTTACAACGAGAGAGAGCATCTAAAATGATACCACCTTTGAGAAGAACACCGTTTCTAGCGCAAGAAGAGATAGAACTTAGGTAGGCAGTGGGCGTTGCAATGATAAGCGCGCAGGGAGATGCTGCAATCATAAAGGTAAGTGCTCGGTAGATGGAGCCTTCTATTCCCATGTAGGGGATTGAGAGTAGGTAGGGGAGTGTGAAGATAAAAAGCGCTGTGAGTGCAATTACAGAAGTGGCATATCTCTTTCCAAATCTGTCGAGGACTCTTTGTAGGCGCGGCTTTGCTTCTGCTGCTTTTGTAATGAGCTGGATGATATGAGAGAGCGTTGAGTCTGTAGCTGTTTTTGTAACTCTCAGAGTTATGGCAGCCTCTAAGTTGGTAGCACCTGCTGGTATTTCCATTCCCACTTTTTTGAAAACGGGCATACTCTCACCTGTTAGGTGGATGAGGTTGACAGAAGAGGCACCATCAATAACCTCTCCATCGATAGGAACAATTTCGCCTGCTTTGACGTAAATTTTGCTTCCAACTTCAATTTCTGTGACCGATTTTTGGATCATTTCACCATTTTCATCGATGAAGAGCGCCATTTTGGGAGCCAGGCGGTGTAAATTATGGATAGCTCCTCTTGCTTTGTGAGTGACGACCTTTTCCATGGCGCCAGAGAGTTCAAAAAGAACGAGTAGAAGGGCACCTTCAAAGCCTGAACCAATCACAATCGAAATAAAGGCTGCAAGAGTCATCAAGACATCGATGTTGATCTCGAGAGTTTTTAGATCTTCTGCTGTTTTGATGATTGCGGGGATACCTGCATGAAAATAGACAAAGGCAAGAAGCAGGTAGGTAATTTCCTTATTTACAAATGAGAGTGAGAAGGCAATTACAAGTAAAATGGCAGCTAGTGCTGCATTTTTGATGGGGATGTTTTCTCCCCATTTCTTCGAGCTCTTTTTTAAAAAGGGACTGATACTCTCTTCCATGCCTGATGAGAAGAACTCATCAAATAGGTAGGGCTTTTGTTTCATCTAATCCCGTTTATTAAAATTTGGGAAAAGAAATAGGCGGAAAGTGCGGCAAGAGCGGCTATTCCTAGGCTCCAAATGACAGAGTTGAAAACTTGATTTTTTTCTCTTTTTGCCGAGAGAATAGAGCAAGAGACGGAAATTAGAGCAGCAAAACTAAGAATTCCTTCGAGAGGATGGATGAAAAAACCGATTCCCAAGAGTAGGGTAGCTGCAATTACTCCTACAAAAGCGCACGTAGCCTCTTTGAGAGGGTGCTCAAAACTCTCAAGGGTAAGTCCCAACTCTTCTTTGAGCATTACTTCAAGCAAGCGGTTGTCGTCTGCCATTAAGACGTCGATCACCTGATCGAGGAGTTTTCCTGAAAAGCCTTTTGCTGCATAAAGCTCTTCTAACTCTTTTCTCTCTTGATCACGGCTATGTTCGATCTCCCAGCGCTCCTCTTCAATGAGCCTATGAAGCCTCTCTAGCTTTGTGTAGCCAAGAAAGGCGATGCGTCCACTTTTCCAGATCAGGTATCCAAGTAGAAAAACGGGCAGAATTAACAAGATGGGAAGGTTATAGGCGTAAGAAATGAGGGCAATGATCACAGATAAAATGGCAGCTTCATTTGCAGCTTCACAAAAAGCAAATGTCCCACCTGAGATTGGAGCTCCGTGAGCCTCTTCCATGATCTCCTTTCCTTTCTTTCTCGCATCGATTACGTGCGTAAGCGCATCTTTTCCTTTGAAGTGGGGGTTTTCAGCCATTTTAAAACCTTTCAAGCATTGCTTTTAATATTTTACAGAGATCCCAATGGTCATTCATTCCAATGATCTCACGAGATGAGTGCATGGAGAGCAGGGGAAGGCCAATGTCAATGGTGTGCATTCCAAGGCCTGCACTCATTGGCGGACCTACTGTACTTCCTGAAGGGAGGTCTGATCTTCCTACATATTTTTGGAAAGGAATGTTTTCTTGTTTGCAGACGTCGATAAATTTAGATGCAGAGACAGCACTTGTTGTGTACTTTTGCTGCGAGCTATACTTGATCGCAACGCCTTTTCCTAAGAGGGGCGTAAAGTGAGGGTCGTGTTTATTTGGGTAATTCGGGTGATAGGCGTGAGTCACATCGATTGAGACACACATCGATGAGTTCTTTAGAATAAAAAAGCCTTCATTATCGAGTTTGTAGGAGGCTGAGATTCTCTTTATTGCGTCGAGTAGAAATGCGCTCTCTGCACCTCCTTGAGTTTTCGATCCAATCTCTTCATGATCCCAGAAAACAGAAATATAAAGAGTATCATCTGAAGTATGTTTTGCGTGAGCCATTGCATAGAGAGAAGCGTATGCTGAGGAGAGATTGTCTAATCTATAAGATGCAAGCATCTCCGATTTTGGGCCTAAAAGCCTTGGTTTTTGGAGGGGATAGAGAAAAAGATCAGAAGAGATGAGCTCTCTAAAAAAGACCTCATTCCTAAGTAGTTCTGTCAGATCGATTTGATCAAGCGCGATCAAGGGTTTTAAATGATCCTGCCTGTTGAGAACAAGTCCCTTTTCATTGACCTCCCGGTCGAGATGAATTGCAAGCTGCGGGATGATCGCTGCTGCATCGACATTGACCAGACTAAATCCTTGGTCTGTAATAATTCTTCCTGCAATCCCTAAATCACAATTAAGCCAGGAAGTTAAGAGCGGCGCGCCGTAAACTTCTGTGAGAAGTTGTGAGTGATCATTTGAGGGGGAGATAAAATCGGGCTTGAGCTTAAGAGCTGGACTATCTAAGTGAGAGGCTAAAATAATGGCTCTTTTGGGCGGATTTTTGGGAAGCGAGAAGGCGACAACCGCTGCATGGTCGCGCATGGTAAAATATTTACCTTCAGGTTTAAGGTGCCATCGCTCCCTTTCGTTGATTGGCTCATAGTCGTTTTCTGCAAGTAAATTTCCGACCTCTCTCGCTGCATGAAAAACAGAAGGGGATTTCTCGATAAATTCTAAAAATTCGCCTTGTGCATTTGTCATTTTGTCACCAGTTCCTGCGGGGTCAAATCACTTAGATCATCTAGATATCGGTGCAGTACTTTTGGGATTTCAATGGAGCCATCTTCTCTTTGGTTATTTTCTAAGAGAGCGACCATGAGTCTTGAGGTAGCAAGTCCTGAACCGTTCAAAGTGTGGGCGAAGTGGGACTTTCCATCATCACCTTTGTACTTGATGCCAGACCTTCTTGCTTGAAAATCGGTGCAGTTAGAGACGGAAGAGACCTCGTAGTAGCGGTCTTGACCTGGAAGCCAGACTTCAATGTCGATCGTCTTTGCAGAGGCAAAAGACATATCGCCTGTTACCAGTAGCATGCTGCGATAATGAAGTCCAAGACCTGTTAAAACCTCTTCTGCAGATTGGAGCATGCTTTCGAACATCTCCTCACTCTTCTCAGGTTCGCATATGGAGAAGAGCTCCACCTTGTTAAACTGATGAGTGCGAATGAGTCCTCTCTCGTTTTTGCCAGCTGCTCCCGCTTCTCTTCGGAAGCAAGGGGTGTAGGCTGTATACTTTTTAGGAAGATCATCCAAGACCTCTTGTTGATGTAGACCGTTTAGAGGAACTTCGGCAGTTGGAATCAGATAGTAGGAGTGGTCTTGGTCGTCGAGCTTAAAAGCTTGATCTTTAAATTTTGGTAGCTGGGCAGAGCCGTACATAGTCTCTTCTTTAACGAGAAGAGGGGGAATAATCTGAGAAAATCCGTTCTTTCTGTGAGTGTCTAGCATGTAGTTGATAAGCGCCCACTCAAGCCTTGCGCCTAGATCAGTATAAACAGGCCAAGAGGATCCTGTGATTTTTGCAGATCTTTTAAAATCGAAAAGATGAAGCTTTTCATTGAGCTCAAGATGATTTTTAAACTCAAAGTCAAACTCTCTTTTCGCGCCCACGGTTTTGATGCAGACATTTTCTTCTGGATCAAGCCCTACAGGGATATCATCCATTGGCTCATTTGGAAGGTGTGCTAGTAAATCTTTCAGGTGCGGCTCCTTTTGGGAAATTCCCTCGTGAAGACGTGTGATCTCTGCGCGGATCGTTCCCATTTCTTCCATAAGGGAGGAGGCGTCTTTCCCATCTCTCTTCAGCTTTCCAATCTCTTTTGAGGCTGTATTTTGTTTCGCTTTGAGCTCTTCAAATTCGGTTTTAAGGGTGCGAATTTCTCTATCTAATTCTAAGATGGGGGCAAGTTGGATGTCGGGGATTTTTGATTTGAGCTTCTCCTCCATCTCTTCAGAGGTGTTTCGAAGCTTTTTGATGTCGAGCATTTTGAACCTAAAACAAGTAAATTTTTAGGCTCAAATATATCTCTTTTTTCAGGAAAAGTCAATGATAAGCAATTTTGTAATTGTTGCTTATCCAAATTAAATGGCATAGGGGGTGAGGCCTTGAAAACCGGTAAAGAGATCAAAGGGAAAGCATAAGATAGTTGAAGTAATAGGCATATATTCAATAGATGAACGGAATAAGTTTAGCCCTCCATGGATGATTAATGTTGCTGCAGGAGATGAGACGCCTAACAATAAGAGTGCAATACCCGATACCACTTCAGCAGCACCCAAAAAACCTCTACCAAAAGCTGTACAAGTTCCAAGAATGGGTACATAACCTGTTATGTTTAAAAGTATCTCTACTGCCCTTATTTTGCTGCAAGCTATTTCAAATTGGGAAATTGTTTTCACGGCTGCTATTGCTGCTGTCACAATTTACCTTTGTTTTTTTAGATAGGAATTTTATTGATTTTTAAAGATTCCATAAAGAAGAGTTTGTCTTTTTAATTTCACATATCAGATTTTTGATGTTGTAAAGCAAAAACTTTACTTGTTATCTAAGTATTACATACTTGAATATAGAGATCAATTTCTGTTAAACTTCCAATTCACCTATAATTTAAGGGCAGGTAATGCCCTGCAAAAAAAAGAATAACTATGACGAAACAACAAGCTCAAAACCCTCTAATTCTTCGCTATCACAGACTGATGGACGCCTTTGCCAAATCGGATGATGAAAGAGACTTTTACCTCGATCGAAGGGAAGGCTTTATTATCTATGCTGACCTCGACAAAACAGAAGAGGAGATTGATACGTTAAATGCGGAAATAGGAAAGGAGCCCGAAAGATATTCGCTTGTTCCTAAGATGACTTTTTATGAGATTAAGAAGTTTATGGAAGGCTTTGTTCATGAGAAAGTCTACGATATCGATACGAAGGAAAAACTCCTCGATATTATTGGATCCAAAGAGGCAAGGGAGAACTTTCTCGAATTTATATATGATAATTTAGCTGAGCTTGAAAAATGGCAGCAATACTATCAGGAAAGATCACGCATTCGTATTATCGAATGGCTACGCGATGAGGACTTCCACTTTGTTTTTGAAGAGGATCTCGATCTTCCTCGTAATATTCTTGAGAAGGTCAAGCGCCAGCTCTTTGATCCTAAAGTGGCCAAAGATATCTCGAATGCAAGAGAATTAATTAAAGCAAAAGCTAAAACTTATTACTCAAGTGAAGCGTTGAATCCAAGGCCGAAACGCGGAAGACCGCCAAAGCAGGTTGCAAAAGTAGAGATCGAACCGCAATTCACTGTTGATATCTACACAACGGTGCCGGCAGCTGCCAGAATTTTTCTCTTTATCCCAGATATTACAAGCGCAGCTAGTGTTACCTTCTCTTCAAAATTTGAATCCGAAGAGCAGCTACTTGCATCTCTTAGAGGGTCTCAACGCATCAAAGTGGATGAAAGATTGGAAGCTCTATCTCAAAGGCTCGAATCGCTTAGATCTCTATCAGACCGCCTCTCTGGAATGGATAAGTCCATGGGCGTGCCTAAGAAAAAATCACCGTTTCAACCGTTTTCAAGACCAAATGTTAAAGGGGTAACTGAGTCTGCTTCAGAAGAGAAAGAAGAGAAAATGGAATCGGCCATTTCGGATGTTTTTCCGAAAAAACGCGGCAGACCAAAAAATGAAGAGGAAGCGACGGAGTTCAAACCTCAACATAGGAAGAAGTTTGCTGTTAAGCAGGTGACTCAGATCAAAAAGAAAAAGAAAAAATGACCACAACATTAAAAGGGGGAAAATCTTTTAAGACTTATCTAGCGCCAACAAGGTGTTTAGAGGCCTTTAAAGATGTCTTATTGTCGCGCTATATGGATGATAAGATGAAGAAGCTCGTGCGCCAGAATAAGGGCGGGTCCTTTCAGCTCTCAAGTGCAGGCCATGAGTTAATTGGGGTGCTATCTGCACACGCTCTCAAAAAGAAAACAGATTGGGGATTTCCCTACTACCGCGATAGACCTTTTGCAATTGGGCTTGGCTGCAAATTAAGTGAGCTTTTAGGCGCCTTTTTATCTCGCGCTGTACCGCACCACTCAGGCGGGCGCATGATGCCGGACCACTTTTCGGAAAAAGGACTGCATATTCCCGTTCAATCGAGCTGCGTTGGCTCTCAATTTTTGCAAGCGGTGGGAACAGCTCTTAGTGCAAAGATGAGAGGCGAGAGCGAGGTCGTTTATGTCTCGGGAGGCGAGGGTTCTACCTCTCAAGGTGATTTTCACGAAGCACTCAACTTTTCCTGCCTTCACAATTTGCCTGTTATTTTTGTCATTCAAGATAATGGCTGGGCGATTTCTACACCGAGATTTGAGCAGACAACGGGTAATTGTATTTCAAAAATTGCATCGGGCTATGAAAACCTAAAAACACATGTGGTAAATGGCTCAGATTATATAGAGACAGCAGAGGCTCTTTACTTTTCAGTAGAAAGAGGAAGAAAACAAGAGGGTCCAAGTCTAATCGTCGCAAAGATTCCAAGGATCGGTCCGCACTCTAGCTCCGATGATCCTAAGAAATATAAGACAGATAATGACACTCAAGAAGATTTAAAAAATGATCCCATTTATCATTTTGAGAAATGGCTCTTAAACATGAAGATGATAAATGAGAGGGAACTGGCTGATCTTAAAAAGAGCTGTTTTGAACTCATTGAATCGGCTGCAAAAGATGCGGAAATGATTCCTTTTCCAGATAACGAGTCAGCTAGCACTAAAGTCTATAAAGAATTTACACTGCCTACCATCAAAAAAGAAGATAGTGCGCCCGTTGTT
>JAJFML010000171.1 GCA_021772195.1 Chlamydiota bacterium
TGTTGCACTTCTCCGAGCGGAAAATAGAGCTTGGTCACCCTGGATTATTGATGAGATAGAAAAGAGGTGCGATTCAAAAGTAAAAATACTCGATATAGGCTGCGGCGCAGGCTTTCTCTCTAATCCTTTAGCTTCAGTTGGCCACGAGGTAACAGGCATCGACCTTTCTAAAGAGAGCCTTTTGATAGCAGAGAAGAAAGATGAGACCAAGAGCGCTCATTATCTCTATGGAGATGCACTGGATTTACCTTTTGCAGGAAAAAGTTTCGATGTTATAACGGCGATGGATATTCTTGAACATGTGGAAGATCCGGGAAAACTTGTAAAAGAGGCTGTCCGAACACTTCGCCCAGGAGGGCTCTTCTTCTTTCACACTTTTAACCGCACAATGCAAAGTTATCTCTATGTGATCAAGGCAGTACAGTGGTGTATAAAAAATTCTCCTCAAAATATACACTCTTATGAGCACTTTCTACAACCCAAAGAGCTCATTTCAATATGCGACAAAAATGGTCTAAACATCGAGATGCTTCACGGATTGGTTCCAAAAAAAGGAATTCCCCTCTTAAAAATGTTATTTACTCGGAATGTGCCCTTGGATTTTACTTTTAGGTTTTCAAAAAGTCTAAAATCTGGCTATCTTGGAGTAGCAATTAAAGGAGCAAACCATGGCTTTTGTGACTCTTAAAGGAAACCCAGTGCATATCTCTGGAGAACTTCCTCAAATAGGCGAAACAGCACCCGATTTTATCTTAGTAGACTCTCACCTTAAAAACCGCAGACTAAGTGATTTTTCAGGCAAGAAGAAGCTTCTCTACATTGTGCCTAGCTTAGATACCGACACATGTGCACTATCCACCAAAAGATATAATGAAGAAGCTCACAAAAGTGGTGATCTACAAATTATCATTATCTCTGCAGACCTTCCCTTCGCTCAAAAACGCTTCTGTGCACATAACAGTACAAAAAATGTCACAACTCTTTCCATGATGCGCTCTCAAGATTTTGCAAAGGACTACGGAATTCTTATTGTAGATGGTCCCCTGCAAGGGATCTGTGCAAGAGCCCAACTTGTCCTTAATAAAGATAATAAAATCATATACCGCGAGCTGGTACAAGAAATAGCTGATGAACCCGATTACGAGAGTGCATTGAAAGAACTAGTCTCTTAGACAACCTCTTTTTATATATAATCTTTATTTTAATTCTGCTCTTTTTTATGCTTCTTCCTCATGAGCATAATTCCATTAAGTTTTTCAGGAACATTCAAGCAAGCGGTATCTTTTGAACAAATTCAAGGATTGACTGAGAAAGAAAAGTCAGTTCGGTTCAAATATGTCAGTGATACGTGCTCGATTTGTCTATGTCATTATCTTCCAGATGATCAGTTAATTATTTTAGCTTGTATGCATGGGTTTCATAGTACCTGTTTTCAAAAGACAGTTAGGAAAGTCTGTCCTCTCGATAATCAAACCCCAGATAGAATCATTAAAATCAATCTCTTGGGCTTTCAGGTTCTATTTCCTCAGCCTGCTCAAAAAATAGCTGCTGCTTTATTTGTAAACCGCCATAAGATCTATCACTTGTTGTACTCTCACCTAGCAAATTTACCGAAAGGCATTCAACAAGTTTTTAAAGATAGGCGCATCTCTACCTTGTCTGTGTTTTTGTATGCCTTCTCCTCAACAATACAAGCTTTTCTTGATGTTTTAGACAAAGATCTAACATTTCAAGAGCTCAATAGAATATCCGATCAACAGATTGAGCTATTGATGGAGTTATTAAACTTTAAACACCTATCTAACTCAGATCATCAAAAAGCTCTTAAGAGCGTTCATTTTCAGAGAATACAAGCTGCTTTTGGAGATTTTATAAAAGAGATTATTTCCAAAGAATCTAGGGAAAGCTCATCGAATCTATTTATGGGACTCTCCCTTTTTCTATCTAAAATCCAAAGAATAACATTTCACTCATGAAAGCGTTAATTGTCATAGGAAGGAGACCAGAAATCCTTAGCCACAGCTTTCTCTACTTCAGATGGGTCCATATCTGATACGCCATCTTTAATAGCTCTTTTTGCAACACGGATTGCTATTAATTTGCTGATATCTCTAAGTCCGTGAAGAGAGGGCAAAATAGCACCATCAGAATCTTTAAGCGAGGGAGAAAAATCCGCAAGAGCCTCTGCTGCTTCTAAAAACATTCCATCTGTGATGTATTTTGCTCTCGATGCAATGGAAGCTAGCCCTATTGCTGGAAAGATAAATACATTATTACACTGAGAAATGAAGTAGGACTTTCCACCATACTCAACAGGTGCAAAAGGACTTCCTGTTGCGATTTGGGCTCTTCCTTTTGTCCATTTGATAAGATCATCTGGAACTGCCTCTGTTTTAGAGGTGGGGTTGGAAAGAGGTAGAATGATGGGGTATTTTGCATGTTTCAACATCTCTAGCGCGATATTCTCATCAAATGAGCCTGCATGGGTGGAGACGCCGATGAGGATTGTCGCTTTTGCGCCTTTTACTGTGTCATAAAGGTTATATTTTAGTTCTGTTGATTTTTCCCAAATTTCAATCTCTTTTTTTGATCTTCTGTATTGCTCTAAAGAAGCATCGTTAATCTGAGACTCAGAGTGAACTAGGCCTTTAGAGTTTAGGATATAGATCTTATCTCTTGCGTCTGTCTCAGAGAGACCATCTTTTACCATAGCTTGCACGATGCTGTTTGCAATACCTACGCCAGCAGAGCCGGCTCCATATATAACCACTTTTTGATCTTTGAGATCGACCTTTGTCTTCTTAACAGCAGCTAAGATAGCGCTAAGAGTGACAGCTGCCGTTCCTTGGATATCATCATTGAAGGAGAGAATCTCTTTTTGATAGCGCTCAAGTAGAGGTCTAGCATTTGATTTACCAAAATCTTCCCATTGCAGTAAAACGTTTGGAAAGCGCTTTTTAAGGGCTTTTACAAAGCTATCTATAAAATCATCATATTCTTTACCGCGAATACGCTCGTGTTGATAGCCAAGGTAGAGCTCGCTATTTAGAAGCTCTTGGTTATTGGTGCCCACGTCGAGAGTGATAGGAAGTGTTCTAGAAGGATGAATACCGCCAAAGAGGGTATAGAGAGCGAGTTTTCCCACAGGGATCGCCATACCACCGATTCCTTGATCTCCAAGGCCCAAAATTCTCTCACCATCGGTTACAACAACAACATCAAGTTCTTGATTAGGAATATTAGCGATCATCTCTTCCATCTTGTCTTTGAGGGGGTAAGAAAGGTAGAGACCGCGTCTTTGTTGGTAGATCATACTATATTGAAGTGCCGCTTCCCCTACTGTGGGTGTATAGATGTATTGCATCACTTCTGTAACATGCAGATCAGCTAATTGATAAAAAAGAAGCTCATTTCTATTGAGGAGAGAAATGAGGCACTCATATCTAGCAAGTGGGGTCTCTTTTTTGCGGAAATTACGGTAATTGCGGTCGATTTGGTTTTTGACACTTGAAACTTTATAAGGAAGCAATCCATTGAGGTCAAGCTGGTCCCTTTCATCTTGGGTAAATCCAGTTCCTTTGTTCTTTAACGGCGTTCTCAGTATCTGTTCTTGATGCTCCATATTACCCTACTTAATTTTTTGAATCTCTGGATTGTAGCACATAGACAGGGCTAGGGTCAATTATCTATAGATAAGAACTGTAAGTTGTTTAAATTAAATCACCTATTAAATGTTGTTTGATGACACCTATGTTTGTATAATTAATTTGAATTAAAATTAAAATTATAGTAAAATTAAACAGGTAAAAGGGTGTTAAAATGATAATTTCTGAAAACTTAAGAATTACTGGCGTATTTGAAAAGAACTGTGATAATCCAGATAAGCTGTTAACGGCTGTATTTTTTGAGCTTGCCATGCCCATAATCGATGCTGTTACTCCGCAAATTCTAGCGAAAGTTCATTCAATGGGCGAAAGAGTTATCGAATCAGTCAAAGAGAGCTCAGAATATTTTATGAGCTTCCTTTCTAAAATAAAGTAAATTAGCTCACCTGAAGAGTAAGATTCTCTTTTTCTCGAAATAATCCCGTAATGATAAGGGTCCAAATCCCAAAAATGATAAATGATAGGACGCTTACAATTAGCACGGGCTCCACAAACGTTACATATTGAAAAAACAGTAGAAATGCTGACGCAATTGCTTTTGCCGTTCGGTAGGCAAAAACGTCGATGATCGCTTTTACACGAAATTTTTCTTCCTTCCCTACTGGGATGTAGAGCATCTCCCTAATAATTCCAAAGAAAGAATGGTCCATTGATTTAATGAATATAAAGCTAAATGTGATCATGCCAAAAGTAGGTAGGAAGAGAAAGACGAGCGCATTGGAGCAAAGTAGAAGAGGGACAAGACGGTGAGATTTCTTGAGTCCCATAAAGTGAATGAGTAAAAAGCCGCCTAGAAATTGGAAAGAGGTTGTGAGCATATTAATGATGCTTATGACACGTCCACAAAATTGGGTCTTGAGGTCGAGATCGAGGATGTTTTTTTCCAAATAGGTATTGAACTGATAATCGGTAAAAGCAACTGACATCTGCATGAAGACAACAAGAAGAAGAATATAGGTTAGATAGCGTTTTTGAAAAATCCGTTTAAAGGGTGATTCAGTGCTTTTTATTTTTTGGAACTGATCTGAGAAGCCTTTTTTTAGTTTGCTCTGTTTAAGTGCGATTGAATAGAAGAAAAAGAGAACGATGTAGAGCGGGATTGTGAAGAGAAAGAGGCGCTCTGAGCCAACATGAACAGCTAAAAACCCGGGTATTAAACTACCTATGATGGAGCCAAATCCCCCAATTCCAAAAAGAATTCCATAGAGATATTTTGCTTTTGAGGTATCAATTGTACTGTGAATGAGCGACCAGAGCTGCTTGAACATGAGCAGGATGTAGAGATCTTTCCAAATATAATGAAAAAATGATAGCTCAGGGATAGATTTCACAAAAAATGAGGTGAGAGTATTGATCGTAAGAACAGCTATAATGATGCTGAGAAGGGTTTTGAGGCATCCCAAGATTGGCAGCATGCGATTATAGAGGTAGACGAGAAGAAAATTGAGTGGAACTGTTGCGAGCCAAGCATAAGGAAAGGCTTTTGTTGAAAAATTGGAGATGAAAATCGCGTTACTAGCAGGCCTAGTAATTCCATACTCGGAAGAGATGCAAAATGCGCATACCATGGCAGCCAATATAAAAAGGCGCATCGACGGATCGTAAGTAAGAGCCTCCTCTTTTAGCTTGAGGAGTTTTTGTTTGATCATTCTTGCCTACGATATTGTTCAAGTGCAGTCGTAAGAGCGATCTCGTAGTCGGGTGAGACATAGATCCAGCTACTCTTTTTTGAAAGAGCGGATGTTAAGAGATCGGAGATGTCTCCTGCAGATTCTATCAAGAGATGCTGTCTTGATACGGGAAAAGAGAGAGCTACCTTTTTTGTGACAGGATAAATCTCCCAACACATCGCATGTTCAGGAATGGCATAGTCTAATCGGATTTTCTCAAGCTCTTTTTCTGGAATCTCAAAATTAAGGGCAAGTGCTCTAAAACGTTTTTTTCTGGTAATAATGCGTGCTGCATCTTCATGAGCAGGATGTGAGGGGGTTCTTGCAGCTGCATGGAGAGCTTGGATCACCTCGGCATCAGTATGTCTTAAAAAGGATTCCACATCTTTAAAATCGTGCGGACTAAAGAAGATTTTCATAAATCGTCTAAGGTGAAAATTGTAGGCTTTCACAGTAGAGTATTGATAAACTCTTCGGTGCATAAAGTGTCTCGCTAAGAGAAGCGCCTCACAAGACTCGATGCCATTTTCATTAATGCCAAGAGAAAGGGTCTCACTGTTCTGTTCACTTGGTAAAATGCGGATCATTTCAATAAGCTGGTGGTAGTCAAAAAGGCCGTAGGCAACGCCGGTGCTCTTAGAGTCACGGATAAGATAGTCAATACGGTCTGCTCCAAAAAAGTCACCCGTTACAATTTCTGAAATGACCTTTTCCCAAGGTGTCATCTCCCCTGAACGAAGAGTCTTCCACCTTTTCTCACCAATGGCAACTTTAGCAATATCCTGAACAAAATTCCGATCGTCACAGAGATCATGAATCCCCGCTTCCTGAATTACACGATCCCAAAAAGGTTTTAGTTCTTTAGACTCGATGATCTTAAGCGTCCACTCTTCGTGTCCACCATCCTTTAAGATGACATTTTCAGCCACATGAGAAAAGGGAAGATGACCCAAATCGTGAGACAGAGCTGCAAAACGAAGAACGCGTCTCCAATAGTGGTAATCAACAGAGCCTTTCCTAGGAACATGGTGAAAGATATCGGGTCTTACTGACTTCGAAATATTGTGATAGATGCGGGTAGCCAGCTCCATCACACCCAGTGAGTGCTCAAAACGAGTATGGGTAGATCCTGGATAGACGAGAAAGGAAATTCCTAATTGATGGATATAATGCAGACGCTGAAATGGAGCAGAATCAATAAATTCCTTTTCAAATTCATCTAGACGGATAAATCCATGAACCGAATCATAAATCTTTTTTTCATCTGAAAAAAAATCTTTAACCAAGATAACCCCTTTTTTTTGCTATTATGGACGAAACCAAAATATTTATAAAGGATTTGCGGGGGTCTTTCATTGATAAAAATTGGGATTTTTCCCTAAAATCTCATGCTATTTATAAGGAGATCCTCCATGACCATCTCTTCGCCCGTTTGCTATCTTGAAAATCCATGGTTTTCTCAAAATATATGTTTAGCCCCAGTTGTTTATGGAAAGAGAACTCTTTCAGAGAAAAGATATCACGTTATAACAAATGCGGATCTGGGTATTTATGAAAAATCCTTGGCTGAGGTCGTTGGAGAAAGGGTTTTAGCTCCTGCTGTTAAATCCATAAAAGCTTTTGTAATTTTTTCCCATCAAAAAGCCGCAAGTATAATTCGCACAAAGACCGGGCTTGTTTTCGTTACACACAAAGTTGCTAAACCTCGAATAATTTCAAAATAGCTACAAAATTTTAGGCCTAGGTCTACTCTCTTGCATGTAGGAAGGAAAAACTCGAACAAATTCCGCCTTTCTTTGAAGCTCTTTAATGCTTCTAGCGCCGCCATAAGTCATTCCAGAGCGAACTCCGCCTAGAAGTTGGGTGATTAAATCGGGTGCAGACAGGTGAACCCTCGCCCAAAAATCAACACCTTCTGCAACTGTTTTACTCTTTAGGCCGCCATAAAAATCGTTTTGAAAATCTTCACTCGCCTGTCCCCTATATTTTGCCATGAGCCCCTCTGAGGTCTCTTTTTTGGGAGCCGCGCTCTCTTTTGTTAGAGCAAAAAGACTTCCAACCATCACAGTACTAGCTCCTGCTGCCAGCGCTAGCATCACATCTCTGCTGTGCCTAATTCCGCCATCTGCAATCAGAGGCACACGCAGCTTTTCAGCCACCTTTGCGCACTCATAGATTGCTGTAAACTGCGGAACGCCAAACCCTGTTACCATCCGTGTTGTACAAGCAGCGCCTGGACCCACTCCCACTTTCACGGCATCAGCTCCTGCATTAACGAGATCTTGATAGGCCATAGCCGTACAAACATTTCCAGCAATAATATCTTGATCGGGATGAAGTCTTTTGAGCTCTTCAATATGTTTAAACATACGATCAGAGTGGCCGTGGGCTACATCGATGCATACGCCTGCTGCTCCCAAATCGAGCAATTTTCTTGTATTATCAAGATGCAAAATTCCAGCAGAGACAAAAGTGTTTCCTCCGTACTTTTTCACCCAATTATGCTGCAGGTCTTGTGATGAAAATCGGTGGTAGATCGGCATTGACTTCTCTTTAATAAGTATATCTGCAAGCTCCTCACCGATCACAGTATCCATATTGGATGCCACAAGCGGCATCTCGAGCTTGATATTTTTTGTAAGCCAAGTATTTAAATTAGGCTCTGTTCTAGAAGGTATGTTATTGAACTGCGGAACTAACGCAACATCATCAAAAGTATAAGCATCACGAATCATGAAAAACCTCAAAAAATCAATGGTTATAGCATGAGAGAAGTTTATATGATATAGTAGATTGCATGATCACTGTAGCTATTTTAACAAAGAACAATGATGAGACAATTGAGAAGACCCTTCTCTCTTTGAAAGAGTTTGAAGAGGTCATCCTTTTGGACAATGGATCTACTGACGAAACGCTGAAAATCGCTGGAAAATTTCCCAATGTTACGATCTATAAAACTCACTTTACAAGTTTTGGAGATCTTAGAAATCAGGCAGCAAAAAAAGCTTGTTATGATTGGATCCTAGCGCTTGATAGCGATGAGGTACTATCCAAAAAATTATCAAATGAGATTAGAAATCACCTCTTAAAAAATAATACTCTCTACAATCTTCCTTTTCACAATTTTTATCGCGGAAAAAGGGTCAAGTGCTGTGGTTGGTACCCCGAGTCTCATATCAGACTCTATAATCGAAAAGAGACCTCATTTTCAAAAGACCAAGTGCATGAAAGGATTATTGAAAAGGGTCCTATTTACACATTTAAAAATCCGGTCTATCATACTCCCTACAGATCACAAAATGATTTCTTACGAAAAATGCAGGTCTACTCAGAGCTATTTGCAGATCAAAATCAGGGTATAGAGTCGAGTTTTCGAAAAGCGTTATTTCACGCTTTATGGGCCTTTTTTAGAAGCTATATTCTCAAAAAAGGAATTTTTTATGGAGAGACAGGATTT
>JAJFML010000172.1 GCA_021772195.1 Chlamydiota bacterium
TATTGTTTTCAGGAATATTTTTTGAAATATCTTCGTTTGCGCGTTTTGACTTCTTTCTCTTAATGGTTGGAAATTGATTTCGAAAAAAACTATAGGAGACAAGGCTAAGCGGTTCTTCCTCAAAGGTTTTACCGTCTACAGTATATCGATTATACCATTTTTCCAAATATCCATTGAGCTCAAGCTTTGATTCCGCTTCAAATGGAAAGTCTTTGGGATTTATTTCTGCTTCAATGGTGATCTTTCGTCTCTTACAAAAGAAGATAAGGTTTTTAAGAAGAATCTTAATCAGCTTAGAAATGAAATTTCCATTCTTAGAAGGACTGACTGCTCTAGAAAATACAGAGCCCCATAGACCTGTCGTTCGAATCAAAACAACATTTGTATCCGGGCAGGACTTTAAAATCTCATGGGTAGCAGAAGTACCTCCAAGAACTTCCTTTCCAGTGAGCTTTAATTTACCCCCAGGGTAAAGAAGAAAACTATCTCTTCGGTGAAGGCCATGAACCACCTCTTTAAGCGATTCCTCTGCATTTTTTAATTTAATTTCATTGACCGATGTTTCAAAATCAGGAATAGAAATGGCCCTTACAAGTCGCATAAAAAAGTTAATAGTTTTCTGTCTAAAGACATACTCAACTGCCATAGGTCTCATTCTAAACTTAGGCCATAGATATAAGATGACTAAAACCGGGTCGATGTAAGCCGGATGGTTAGGTAAAAAAAGGGTTCCACCTTTTCTATTGAAAAGAGACCTTTTCAACTTATCCATATCCTTAATCTCAACCTTATAACGAAGAGAAAAAAGCATTCTTCCAAGTAACGTAATGAGCCAAACTATTAAAAATTTCATAGGTCTACAATCTGTTCAAAATAGTATTTATTTTTATCCCACTTATGAGTTTTCAGCCAGTGTTTTTCCAAAAAATAAATCAAAAATCGGTTTTAACATAAACTGGCACAAGGTCCCATTTCCCCTAGCTCTTGAACTATTCTCCATTCTTCACCAAATTACCCCTATACTAAAAACCTAAACCAACTTAATTAAAGATAACTAATATTAAAATAATTATTATAATATAACTAATAATTTTAAGTTAATTTGACTAATTAACAAAAAAATGTTATTATTAAAAAAGACAAAACCCTCGTGAGGATACAAACAGTGACTAAAGCTAGACGTACACCATCCACATCAACAGAGGAACGCTGGGGAGCACTCCGAAACCTAATAGCTGATAAAAAAAACCGCATTTCTGACGTGCCAGCAGGAAAAGAGACTCTTCGAACTAAAAGACTTGCAGATGAGCACTTCAAAAACCTTCGCGCAGACTAAAGAAGTTTTGATCTTTAATAATCTTTTCTATAAAAAGATGAAGAGACCTCTCTTGAGACGGCATCTAAAATAAATTGGTCAAAAGATCAAAAGGAGAATCATATGTCATCAATACCTCCCGTAGGCGGACCAAAAGGCCCCCATAACGCTGGGCAACCAGAAAAAAGAGCATCTGCAGAAGTAGCTGAGCTTGCTGCGAAAGTCGGAAAACGAATGCAAGAAACTGGTGAGAACATAAGAACAGCAGTTAATATCGTTAATGCTGAATATAAAATGAGACAAGAACCATCTGCTGCAACTCATGAAAGCTCAAGGATAACCGCTGCCACAACTAAACCCTTCGAAAACATTTCAAATACCTTCAAAGGCGCATAAAGCTATTTCAAAGGGGCTAGTTCGCTAGTCCCTTGAAAGCTTTTAGACATTTCACATTCAGAACTAATTTTACAATATCTCCAGCTAAAAACGGCAGTACGCCAAAGATAAATGCATTCTTCATTCCGATGAATGATGAGAGATAGAGCATGCCTGTCCCAAGTATTACAAGTGATCCAATTCCCATGGCATAGAAAGCATTTAGCTCGCTCTTTTTTTGGAACCTTTCCATCAAAGATCCTGTTACAAAAGCAGATAGTAGATACCCCAAGAGGTAGCCACCGGTAGGTCCAAAGAAGTGCTGGATCCCAAATGCGCCATTTGCAAAGACAGGAAGTCCCATTGCGCCTTCTGTCAGAAAAGCTGCAACCATGATGAGAGCACGTCTTCTTCCTAAAACTGCGCTTAATAGAAGAACAACATGAGGTTGGAAGGTGATCGGTACGGGAGTAAAAGGTAGTACTAGAGAAGCGTGAGCAAATAGCCCGATAATAAGACTGCCAAGTAGGCCCAGGCCAATATCCTTTGTAAGGGAATAATCTCTCTTAATTTCAAGAGGTTGTGTAAGCACTGTCATTTTGATACTCCATCTGTATTTTTTTCCAATTTACGCAAGGCGACTCAAAATCGGGTTCCATATGTGTAGAATACCCTGGAATTGAAGATACTAGAATAACACCTTTTTCGGAAAGTTTGCAAAATTTTTCGTGATCTTTTGAGACTTTTACATTAGTAGAAAATTTTTGATGAATAGCCAAATCTCTCTTAAGAGTCTTTGCTCTCATAGCGAAGGTATTTGTCGTAGATGGAATCGTTCGAAAGTGAGCACTCTTCGTGAAGTAAATTTTTGATTTTAACTCCTCATACTCAGAAAAGGTATACTTATCTCTATGATCATAAAGCGTGACATAGTCTATAGGGAGGTCAAAGG
>JAJFML010000173.1 GCA_021772195.1 Chlamydiota bacterium
CGAAGATTTTTTACCTAGAACAGGATTTATGAAATTTTATAAGGAATTGAAGCTAAATATAGTTTGAAGTAGGATGGCATGTTCAAAATCAGATAAGGGAAAGAAAATGGCTCGAAAAGCTGCAGTTTTTTGTCATAATGGATTGGGTGATGCAATTATCTCCTTAGTCCTTTCACATAATTTACATCAAAATGGCTGGAGAGTTGACTCTTACCACAATGGGATGGAGCAAATGCAATCGTGGTTTCCCCATCTTCCATTAATTCCTTATCCTCAAATAGATAAAATATCTCAGATTCTAAATGATTACGATCTTCTCATTGTTTTTCAAAATGATACTTTTGATTTTGTCCTTGAGTTGATCCGCCAAGGAAAAATGAGCGTTCCCGAAAAGGTTAAAGTAATCTACCCCTACCCAACGAAAGGCATTTTATTAAAGCCCTATTATAGAGATTCACTCTTTGATGTGACAAAGCCGATCGTGAAAAATTTACATAATTTCTGTTCAAAGATTCTTCGCCTGCCAAAAACAACATTCAATAATGGAATTGTTGCACCTGGGAATTTGGTTTATCGAAAAGAGAGCAGAAGAGTTGTTTTACATGTAGCCAGTTCACGAGAAGGTAAAAATTGGCCCATTCAAAAGTTTGTTCAGCTTGCAAAAAATATAAAGGAAAAGGGGTATAATCCTGTCATTATAGCCGGATCAAAAAAAGACCGAGAAGCTTACCTTTGGTTAGAGAAAGAGGGCTGGCAGGTGCCTCTCTTTGAATCAATTACAGATGTTGCCTCTTATCTTTATGAGTCTGGGTACTTAGTCGGCAATGATTCGGGGCTTGGGCATCTAGCAAATAGTATGGGAGTGCCAACCGTTACCATAAGCCGAAGAAAAAAGGTGGCTCAGTTCTGGAGGCCTATCTGGTCTGCCGGTAGATTAGTCGTTCCAAGCTCCCTTGTTCCAAATATATCAGGATTTAGGCTTAGAGACCGTAAGTGGCAAAAGTTTATCTCTGTCAAGAAGGTCTTGAGCAGATTCCAGTCTTTAGTAAATGAGACAAAAGACTAGCAAGACTCTAATTTTGCATATTTTGCGACAAGCGACCGGGTCATAGACATCTCTTCAAAATTAATATCGTAAGTAAGGCCGTAGGAAGTTTGGTAGGTTTTTTGAATGACCCCGATCCCAAAGTCCTTGTGTTTTACTTTACTTCCAGGGCTGAAAAGGCCGTCTTGGTGTGAGATGCTCTCTTGATGGATGTCTGTTGGAGAGTGGTTCTCGAGAAACTCTGAGGGAATCTCTTTTAAAAAGCGGGAGGTTGTCATCATTTTTGGGGAGCCCCAAAGATATCGATAGTAGGACCCGGATAGGAAGAGATTTTTTTTCGCTCTTGTCATTCCAACGTAGCAAAGCCTTCTTTCTTCTTCAATTGCCTCAGGAGAGTCTTTTGAGTTAATATGAGGAAGAAGGTCCTCCTCCATCCCAACGAGAAAGACTAACTCGAATTCTAGGCCTTTTCCATTATGAAGTGTCATTAATTTGATGGAGGATTCGGCCTCATTCTCATTGGAGGCTTTCAAAGATAGTTCTTCCAAAAAAGCTGAGAGGGTAGGTTTATCAGTCTCTTCTTCCCATTCAGCTGCTTTAGAGATGAGTGCTTCGAGATTTTGATTGCGATCCTCAAAAGTATCGGGGTCCTCTTTAAGGTGGTCTTCATATCTAGAGAGCAACACGCACTCTTTAATGAGGTCTGAGATGTGGTGTTCTTTGTGAAGCTGACCTCTGAGTTTGTGAATGAGAGAAGTGTACTCTTTCAAGCCATCAATCTGTCTCGAGGATAGTCTGATCTCAAAAGATTTAGGGTTTTCTACAAGATTTTCTAGGTAAGAAAATATTGGTTGCCCCCTTTTAGAGGCTTCGTCTGTAATCTTTTTGATGGTTGTAAGTCCCAAGCCTCGTTTAGGTAGATTGATGGTTCTTGCAAAGGAGATAAGATCAGCGCCGGAGAGAACAATTCGAAGAATAGCTAAAATATCCTTGATTTCACGTCTTTGATAGAATGAAAACCCTCCAATAATCTGATATGAAAGGCGTTTTGAGAGGAGGGCATCTTCAAAAATACGAGATTGAGCATTCGTTCTATAGAAAATAACAATTTCGTCGGGAGATAAACCATCTAGAAGGTGCTCTTTTATCTTTTCCATGACAAAATCAGCTTCTCCTCGTTCATTTTGAGCGATATAAATGCCAATTTTATCTCCATCTCCCAAGGCGCTCCAAAGATGTTTGTCATACCTGCTTTCATTATTTTCGATAAGAGCATTGGAGGCTTCGAGAATGGTGTTCGTGCTTCGATAATTTTGCTCTAAGCGAATGACCTTAGCACCTGGAAAATCTTCGCTAAAATTTAGGATATTCTGGTATCTAGCGCCTCGCCAGGAGTAGATGGATTGATCAGGGTCGCCCACTGCAAAAATATTTTGGCGCTTTTCAACAAGAGCTTTTGCAAGAGTATATTGCGCAAGATTCGTGTCTTGATATTCATCGATAAGAACAAACGGCCAGCGATTTTGATATTCCTTTTTAATTTCAGGATGCTCTTGAAAGAGCTTTACGGTGAGAAAGAGTAAGTCATCAAAATCAAGAGCGTTGCACTCTTTTAACTTTGCTTGATAAAAGGGGTAAATTTCGAGAAAGAGCGCGCCTTCTTTCATGGGATATTCGGAAATATCAACTTCATTGGGTGATAGAAGGTCATTTTTGGCAGAAGAGATATAAGATTTCAGTTTTCTAGCAAGTCCCTTCTCCTCTTTTCTGTTTAGAGATTGTAGGCAAGACTTTAAGAGTTTTTCGCTGTCCTCCGCATCATAAATCGTGAAGTTGGAATCGTATCCTAGAGCGCTTATTGATTCTCTTAGAATGCGCGCTCCTAAACTGTGAAAAGTACAGGTTAATACGTTTGATCCCTTTAAAGCCTGCACTCGTTTTCGCATCTCACTTGCAGCTTTATTAGTGAAGGTTACAGCTAGAATATCGGAAGGCATAATGCCGATTTCAATGAGATGAGCAATACGGTGGGTAACAACACGTGTTTTTCCTGAGCCAGCTCCGGCTAACACTAATAGCGGGCCATCGATATGCTTAACAGCATTCGTTTGCTCTTCATTTAAGTCCATGGATTCCTTCATTATGAGTGTCATAGCAAAGGATTCTAAGACAAAAGAAGGTTTAGGACAATACGTACCAAAAATTTAGAAGATGGGTTTCCTGATCTCAGATTCTCTTAGACCCAAATTTCCATATCGATGGTAGTCGATGCTTAGACTAACCTCTCGAAGATAGTGCAAGAGCTCAAACCTTCCATTTGCAAGAGGTTTTTCAGCTACAACGTGTGTGCTTGAATTCGCAGCAGCTATAGTTAATTTCTCAGAAGGAGGTGAAATAGTTCGGACTCTTTTGATGTGTCCTTTTTCAACGCGCTCAAGAAACTCACTCTCTGTTTCATTTACGGTGCGTAAAAGGGGAACTAATTCGGGCCAATGAACTTCCTTTTCCTTCGCTTCCATATAGCTTACTTCTAGAGGCGTAGAACAAGTCACAGCTGCAGCTATGATGCGAAGAGCGTCTAAGGAATCATCTTGAGAGTCGATGCGCAAGGTGATGCCTTTTCTTGGAACGTAATAGAAGAAGTTATCTTGCCCAACTAGCTTTGTAGGGTCTTGCATCTCTTTCATTTCATTCCACCAATAAGAGTAGTTTGAAATACTGGCAAACCAAAGGCCTAGCTGCTCTTCTTCTAGAGGAAGTTTTTCGATGAAGTGAGAGAGGCTATTTATAGGCTCAGAGAGAGGATGTTTTTTCTGAGGCAAAGAGTCTTGGTGAACAGTTAAGAGTTCCCTGAGGTAGTTGGGGCCGCCTGCTTTTGAACCACCACCGAAGCTACTGTTTTTACACCCACCAAAAGGTTGTCTTCTAACAATTGCACCTGTGGTAGTTCGATTGATATAGCAATTGCCAGCTTCGATGTTTTGAATCCATTTTAAGTGCTCTCTGTCATCTAATGATTGAAGGCCAGAGGTCAAGCCGTATTCGGTGGAATTTGCAATATCAATTGCTTGATCCAGATTTTCAGCGCGAATAACTCCGAGAACAGGACCAAATAACTCTGTTTTTTGAATAAAATTTCCTGGCTTTACATTTATTCGAATTCCAGGAGTCCAAAGGTGAGGGTTATCGGGATCGGGCTTGGGTTTTAATAACCAATTTTCATCAATATCGAGCTCTAATAGACCTTTTTTTAGAGTGTCATTTGGTGGAATAATAATGGGTCCAATTTTTGTTGCGAGATCATGCGCTACTCCGACCTTCATCGAAGAGGCAGCATCACGAAGTTGATTTAGAAAATGGGGATCGTCATATACCTCTTTTTCTAAAATTGCTAAAGATATTGCGCTGCACTTTTGCCCTGAATGGCCAAAGGAAGAATGAATAAGAGACTTAATAGCGAGGTCGCGGTCGGAAAGGGCGCTAATGATCATAGCGTTTTTCCCTCCTGTCTCAGCTGCGAGATCAATTCCAGGTTTCATTTTCATGAATAGCTTAGCCGTGCTAGTTGCTCCTGTAAGAATGACTGTATTGATTCTCTTATCTTTAATCAGCAAGCTTCCTTCAGGATCATCTTTACAATTGATGAACTGAAGCACGTTTTTAGGGATACCTGCATCCCATAGAGCATTTACAGCATGCCAGCCTACCATTACAGCTTCAAGAGCAGGTTTAAAAATCACGCAATTTCCAGCAATAAGAGCGGCTGCAATTCCACCGAGAGGAATAGCAAATGGAAAATTCCAGGGAGGAGTTACAAGCACGGTCCCTTTTGCCTCCCATTTTAGATCTTCATGGTTATGTAGGTGTTTGATCTCACGCCGGTAATATTCGAGAAAATCGATTCCTTCAGAAATTTCTGGATCGGACTCCGTAAGGATTTTTCCACCATCCACCATCATAATGCCTAAAAATTCTCGACGTCTTTCTCTGAGAATTTGTGCAGCTTTTGCAAATAGATTAGATCTTTCTTCTAGAGACTTACTTTTCCAACCATTTTCTGCAGCTTTTGCAACTTTGATAGCGTTTTCTACATCCTCCGATGTTGCTAGTGTATATCTGTATGCAGGCTCGTTTGGGCAGGAAGGATTGATACCAACGCCATCAAAGTTAGACTTGATCTCTTGTCCATTAATCACTATAGGGATGTTTTCAGGAGGGTGGTTGCTATATTCCTGGACAATTCCTTCAGCCCATTTGCGATTTTGCAGAAGAGAGAAGTCTGTATTCGATTCGTTTTCAAACGGCAGGTTGCTGTCTTGTTTTTCAGGGAGAATATTTCTATCCTGGTGCTTTCTAGGAAGGTCAGTAATTTTTTCGATGTTATCGCAGGAGCGTTTAAAGAGAGCGACTTGATCTTCCCAACTGGATGTTCCTGGTTTTAATCCAAAAATATGTCTTAAAAAGTTTTCAGGGCCAGTATTTTCATCTAGCCTTCGAATAAGATAGGCAATTGCATGTTGAAAGTCTTTTTTTGTGGCAACTGGACAATAGAGAAGAATGTCACCTGTAAGCTTTTGAACAACTCTTCTGATATGGTCTGCCATTCCTTCTAACATTTCAAAAATTGCGTAAGAATCCACTTCGTATTCTGCGCGAAGAAGAATGGCAAAAGCGATATCAAAAACATTATGACTGGCAATTCCAAGATGAACAGATCTTGCATTTTCGGGGATCATTCCATAAGAGATCATACGTTTGTAGTTTGAGTCGACATCTTGCTTTGTACGATAGGGAGCTTGTGGCCAAGTCTCTAGAGAAGCTTCTACCTGTTCATTTGCAAGATTTGCCCCTTTTACAATACGGATTTTAATAGGAGCTCCGCCGTTTTTGAGACGCTCTTTAGCCCACTCAGTTAGCTCCATTTGTATTTTGAGTGAATCGGGAATATATGCTTGAAGAACAATTCCAGCTGGGTAGTGAAAAAATTCAGGTTCACTCAAAACTTTTTTGAACACTTCAACGGTAAGATGTAAGTCACGGTACTCTTCCATATCAAGATTGACAAACTTTGCTTCCTTTTTCCCATCAGAATAAATATAGGGATGTTTGATTGCTGTTTGATATAGCCTGCGAAGCCTTCTTGCTATGCCTTCAAGAGAATATTCATTTGCTAAAAGATTGATTTGACTAAATATTGTGGAAATTTTGATGGAAACATAGTTGATATGAGGGTTTTTTAGGTCAGAGAGGTATAAGCGAGTCCTGCTTTCAGCTTCTGTTTCACTGAGTATGGCTTCTCCTAAATGGTTTAGGTTGAGGCGCACTCCTTCTTTCTCCCTTTTTTGAATGTGAGCAGTTAGAGCTTTCTTTTCTCCAGGTAAAATCACATTGGATGTTTTCTTGCGCAAAGTATAAGTAGCCATGGGAACAAAGATGGGATAAAAAACTTTACCGCAGAATTTAAAAATGGAGAGTTGAAGGCGTTTAAAATAAGAGAGATATCGCGGGATGCCCAAACTCTCAAGAAGGTAGACCATCTGGTTTGCGACTCGTTTGTTTGAACGAGTTCTAAAGCACTCATCTGTCATCTTCGTTGTAAATGCTTTGCCAATGGGATCATCCATGAGCCGTGAGAGCTCTTTTTGCTCCCTCTTCTCAGATAAAGTCATTGTTTGATTTGATTCTTTTAGGATTAGTTCAGCTAATTCAATGGTATTTTTTTTCCGCTCTTCTAAAGAGA
>JAJFML010000174.1 GCA_021772195.1 Chlamydiota bacterium
TTTTTTAAAGAAGGTTCCTAAAGAAAGACATAGGCACATCATCATTCGCGAGCTCTTCATTGCTCTTTTTATCATGCTTCTATTTAACTTTATTGGAAGACCGCTGCTCAACTTTTTAGAGATTTCAAATAATACTGTGCAAATTGCGGGTGGTATTATCCTCTTTATCCTCTCTATACAGATGATCTTTCCACCTGAAAAAAGTTCTATAACACTATCCAAAGACAAGGAGCCATTCATTGTGCCCCTTGCAATTCCCTTAGTTGCAGGGCCTGCAGTTCTAGCAGCCGTTATGATCTTTATTCAGCAAGCTCAAAATCTGTTTATCATGACGATCAGTATTATGATCGCTTGGCTTGCATCTTTGCTCATTCTACTCCTCTCTCCTTTCATTAGAGATCTTTTAAAGGAAAAAGGCATCGTAGCACTTGAAAGATTGATGGGGCTTATTCTAACATTGATAGCAGTAGAAATGTTCATGACCGGACTCCCTTTAAATATTTAATAAGTTTATATGAATCTAAAGTTAATTGTTGCCTATGACGGCACTAAATATTTTGGCTGGCAAAAAACTAGCTTTGGACCCAGCATTGAAGATACGCTCGCCTTTGTACTTAAAAGAATTCTTCAACATCCAGTCGTGCTCCAAGCCGCCTCAAGAACCGATCGCGGCGTTCACGCAAAAGCGCAGGTTGTAAACTTCTTCACGCCTAGAGATGTTGAATTGAAGCGGCTTTTTAAGAGTATCAATTCACTTCTTCCAATGGATATTCAAGTCTTAAAGATTGAAGAAGTAGAAGATTCATTCCATCCAACAATAGATGCAAAAAAAAAGACCTATCTCTACCAGGTCTTTCACTCCGATGTCCTTTTACCTCATAAAAGACACTACTTTTGGCACTATAACTATCCCCTCGACATGGCAAAGATGCTAAATGCAAAAGAGCATTTTATTGGGAAGAGAGATTTTTCTGCTTTTTCGAGCGCCAGCATTGAAGATGGAATGCGGACGATCCATTCGATTGAAATAATTAAGAGAGAAGATGAGATTCTTCTCGAAATTACAGGTAATCGCTTTCTCTACAAAATGGTAAGAAATATTGTAGGAACCTTGATCTATATTGGCTCTGGGAAGCTAAGTGTGAGCAATCTCCCCATCATTTTTGAGAAACAAAAAAGAGAGCTTGCAGGTATCTGTGCACCTGCAAAAGGTCTCTTTCTTAAAGAAATTTTTTACTCTTAGTTGACAAAGGGAGAGTAGGTTCGTTATCTATAGAGGAATGGAACCAAATTCTCAGCTTTTAGATTTTTTGACAAAGTGCCCTCTCTTTCAGGGGGTAGACAAAGAGATAATAGAAAAGATTATCCCTTCTCTTCAAAAGGTCCAGGTAGAAGCTGGACACACACTTCTCTCAGAAAAGTCTATGCCCGAAGGCATTTACATTGTTCACTGGGGAAAACTAGTCGAAATAAAGAAGGCAAAACCTCTTCATCACTATTCAGAAAAGGAGCATCTATCAGCCCTTTATTTCCTTACAAATATCCCTGAAAAAACACATATTAGGGCTGTTAGAGACAGCGAGCTTCTTATCATCTCTAAAGATGTGTTCAATGAGCTTATCGATACAGAGACAAAGATTCTTAAAAATATCTCTAAGGCACTTGCTTTTGAAGTTCATGACTCTCTTTCTATCGAAAAAAAGCAAACTAGAACTCGCATTTTTGCATTAATTCCTCACTGTGATGAACCTTCTTTCACAGATTTCTACCAAAAGATTTTTGATCTCTTTAAAGAGGTGGAAGATACTGTTATTCTTAAAGAAGGAGATTCAAAAAAGCTCTCTCAACATGACGAAGAGGATAAAACACTTCTTCTTATTTGCTCTCATAAGATGAATTCATGGACCAATCTTGCTATTCATAATGCAGATAAAGTATTAATCGTAGCATCTATTAAAAATAAGCCTAATCTCTCTGATGTAGAAGTGAAGATTAATAAGATGAACTTCCTCGATAGACATTTAATTCTACTCCATGATGGTCATGAAAAAATTAAAAATACAAAAGTCTGGCTTAAAGACCGAAAAGTTCGCACTCACCAACATGTCTTTACGCAAGACAAAGAATCGATCAGTCGTATTTTTCGTATTCTATCAGGGAGGTCTTTAGCAGTTGTTTTCTCAGGTGGCGGCGCAAGGGGTATCGCCCACATCGGTTTTTTATTAGCTTGCTTGGAGAAAGGGATTAAGATCGATATCGTTGGCGGCACAAGTGTTGGCGCCATTGTAGGAGCGTTCTATGCTCTGGGATGGAGAATGAAGAAAATAATTGAAAGAGGTCCCTATGTTTTCCAAAAACAAGGTGGTCTTCTCGATTATACAATACCCTTTGTTTCCATCTTAAAAGGCAAGAGGGCATTTGATAAAATCGTACAACATTCAGAAGGACTTCAAATAGAGGATTTCGGAACGACTTTTTTTTGCGCTTCATCAAATCTCACACTAAAAATGCCCCACATGCACCATAGGGGCTCAATCATAACGGCGTTAAGAGCATCCATTGCACTTCCTGGAATCTTTCCACCGATCTACATGGACCACAATGTCCTCGTAGATGGCGGCCTTTTTAATGTACTTCCCATCGATATGTGTAAACATTATGACCCAGGAAAAATTGTTGCTGTGAATGTTTCTGTCGATAGTCCTCGTATCAATTACAAGCCTTTTCCCCCTACAATTTCCGGTTGGAGAAAATTGCTCCGATTAATCACACTAAAAGAGACACATCTTCCCTCGTTTTTTGATATCTTAAGTCTTACAACCGAAATATCAGGAAGAACCTATAAGCAAAAGCTCATTCAAGAGCATGTAGCTGACCTTCACATCAATCTCCCAGTTGAACACATTGAGTTAATGGATTTTAATAATTATGACGAGATATTAAATCTAGGCTATGACTACGCAAAAAAAAATATCGAAAGCTGGATGAAGGAGTTAGAACTTTGAAAACTCATGAAATCTTTAGAAGACTCATTGAAAAAGAAGATAATAACATCTCCTACAGCGAAAAGGCGTTTGAAAAAGGAAGCTTTCTTGGGAAAGAAGATTCAGAAAACAACAATTTTCACTTTGTCCTGCAAGGCGCTTTTGAGTTAATCAAGGGAGAAAAGAAGATAGGAACGATTGGTGTTGGTGACTATTTTGGTCACATCTCTCTTTTAACAGAAAAAAACTTCATCTGCGATATTTTGGCTCTAAGAGACTCTCGCACTATGGTTGTTCCTAAAGAGGATTTCTTCTATCTCTTAAAGCACTCCCACGACCTTACCCGTGACATCATTATTACACTTAAAAATTATCTCCACCATTTGGAAATTGGCAGACCCTTTAAACGGGATATCAAAACAATCGGCGTCATCGGTGCTGATGATGAGTTCGTTAAAGTTTTCAAAAAATCACTACCTAAAAATTTTTCTATTTACGATGGGAAGTTGCAATTTGATAAACACTATCTCATGACAGCTCCTCAAAATGATCCAGATAAAATCAAAAAAATAGTACTTTCAGCGGATAAAATTATTCGTTTTCCTACAGAAAAAGAGAAAGGTGTAGAGCTCATCGGTTTTGATTACATGGACGGAGGTAGGACTAAATTTGGAAATGAGAAAGATGTTCAAAGGCTAGCTAGATTTTCTACAAATCGCAGCATCGGACTTGTCCTCGGTTCGGGCGGCTCTAGGTGTGCAGCTCAAATAGGTATATTAAAGGCACTTGAAGAAACTGACATTCCTATCGATCGCATCGGTGGTAGCGGATTTGGCGCTATGTTTGCAGCTCTCTATGCGATGGGCTACAGCGCAACTGATATCCTAAAGCTAACAAGGCCTGTTCTCAAAAAAGCTGGCAGCTTTGTTGACTATACTTTCCCCTACATTAGCATAGCCAAAGGGCACACACTTGAAAAAAGGCTTCTCAAAATCTTTGGAAACACCCGCATTGAAGATCTGAAAATCCCTTATTTTTGTGTCTCTACTGATCTCAATCACATTAAGCAATATGTTCACACCAAAGGAGAGCTTTGGAAAGCCATACGCGCAACCCTTTCTATTCCTGGCATATTCCCTCCTGTCTGTTTCGATGAGCACCTTCTGATAGACGGCAGCTACACAAATATGCTTCCACTAGAAGAAATGGAAAATTTCCAGGGTGGTGGTTTTTCTATTGCCGTAGATACAGCTGAACAACAAAGTAAGTTACAAAAGCGCCCCTTTCCTCCCTATATCTCGGGGACAAAAATACTTTTTCAAAAACTCTTCCCTTTTGGAAGAAAATCAGCTGCCCCTCCCATTCATGAAACCTTGATACGCTCAGGTCTCTTAAGTAGCAATCAGAAGAAACAGGCTCTTTTAGAGAGTACCCCCCCAGACATTCTCATCCAGCCAGCTCTCGACAACTTTTACATGCTCGATTTCAAAGATTTTGATCGCATCTATCGAAATGGCTACAAATATGCAAAACAAAGAAGCATGATCTGGAAAAGAAAGTTGCTTGAATTAGACTAATCTTTTAAAATAATCCTATGATTTCAAGAAATGACCCCTGCTACTGCGGCTCTGGGAAGAAGTGGAAAAAATGTCACTACCCAACAGTCCCCTCACCCGAAATTTCATCAGATGCTGAGTATTATCTGAGTAAATATGAAGTTATTCTAAAGACCCCCGAACAAATTGAAAAAATCCGCACAGCATGTCTGCTTTCCAGAGATATCTGCAATGAGCTTGTAAAGGCATCAAAAGTGGGCGCTACTACCAACGAACTGAATGATCTCTCTGATAAGCTCCACAAGGATGCAGGCGCAATCCCCGCCGCTCTCCATTATGGACAGCCCCCTTTTCCCAAAGGAATCTGCACCTCTCTCAATGAAGTGATCTGTCATGGCATACCTAACGATAAACCGCTCAAAGAGGGAGATATCATGAATATCGATGTTGCCTCTATTTTGGACGGTTATTATGGAGACACCTCTCAAATGGTGGTCATTGGCAAAACTTCTGTCCCTCGGCAAAAAGTTGTAGATGTAGCCTATGAGTCTCTCATGCGCTCCATTAGTATTTTAAGGCCTGGACTCCCCATCTGTGAAATTGGTAGAACCATCGAAGAGTATGCCTCAAAAGAGGGCTGTTCTGTTGTCTATCAGTTTGTAGGTCATGGAGTGGGCCTACATTTTCATGAAGCGCCGCAAGTCTGCCACCACATGAATAATGACCCTATGCCTCTTGCAGCTGGTATGACCTTTACAATTGAGCCGATGATCAATGCGGGAAAAAGAGAAGCTGTTATAGATCAGAAAAATAAGTGGGAAGCGAGAACAATCGATGGCCAGCCAAGCGCTCAGTGGGAGCACACCGTCTTAATTACTGAGACAGGCCACGAAATCCTAACTCTTTAATAGAAAAGATCAGGACCTTTCGTATCCGATACTGAGAGCTTTGTAATGAGATCTATAAGCTCTTCATTCTCGAGCTTGTAAAGCTCAAGCTCTTTATCAATTTGACTCATCTCGCTTAAAAGTTTTTCAATAGCTGGATCAAAGCGCTGCTCTAAACTTTGATTTTTTCTCTCTAGAGAAATGATTTCACTCTCTGCTTTAAATAACTGAGATCTTGTTTGATGTAGAATTTGATTTTTCTCTTCAAATTGCCTGCGTAGTTGGAAGTAGATCGGCTCTACTTGCTTAAGATCTTCTACTTTTTGATAGTAGACTTCTAATACATTAATTTTTTCATCTAAGCTCTTTTGTAGCTCAGAGTTTAGTTTCTTCAATTGAATAATCTCGGATGTAGAAACAGTTTTTAAACT
>JAJFML010000175.1 GCA_021772195.1 Chlamydiota bacterium
GGTTTTATACTTCTCTTTGATAGGTCAATTAAGCCCGGAGATGTGATCTCTTTGGAAAATGGAAAAATCTGCGGTGTTGTTCGTAAACTTCACGCAAGATATGTCTCTGTAAAAACTAGAGAGGGAAAAGAACACCTAATTCCCAATGAGCAATTCATCTCTGCAAAGTTAGAAAATTGGTCATTTAGCGACCCCTTTGTTCGAGTAGAAATTCCTTTTGTTGTTGCTCTTGAAACTGACCTATCCCTATTGGAGACTATTCTTCTCGATATTGCTGCTAATACCAAGCGCATTTTAAGAAATCCCGCCCCATCTATTCGTTTTTCCTCTATTGAAGGCAATGCTGTCCATCTAAAGCTCAGAATTTGGATCGATGATCCTCAAAATGGGATGAGTGATATTAAAAGCTCAGTCATTAAGAGTGCTTGCAACGCTTTTCACGAAAAGCATATTCGTATTCCTTTTCCTCCACGCGAAATTCATACCGTTAAAAGTTTTCAGAATTTCTCTGAAGTTTGACACCTAAAGACCTACCTGTTATTCATTCGTTTTTGGAGAAAACAGATGAAATACAGAAAATCTTTTCACTTCCTGAATTTGGCTCAATTTCTAGATGCTCTCAATGAGAACCTCTTTAAATATACGATTATTTTCTACCTCATTTTAAGAGGGAATCTAAATAGCTCCTACATTATGGCAATCACAGGAGCGCTCTTTCTTCTCCCCTTTCTCGTTTTTTCTAGCTTTGGCGGAGTGATGGCAGATAGATTCTCCAAAGCATTTGTGATCCAGCTCACAAGAGCTGTGCAAGTTATAATTGTACTCGCCTCTTACTACTTTATTCATATTCACCATGAACCCCTACTCTATTTCTGCCTCTTTTTACTCGGAAGTATGTCTGCTCTATTCGGTCCCTCCAAATATGGAAGCATTCCTGAGCTAGTTGAAGAAAAAAAGTTGTTATCTGCAAATGGCATTATTTCGGCTTTTACTTTTTTTGGAATCATTATCGGAACATCCTTTGCCTCTTTTCTAGATCAAATAACCGATCATAATTTTGGGTGGATGATTTTAACCTCACTCTCCATTAGTTTGCTGGGGCTAATTGCTAGCTATTGTATTGAAAAAATAAAAGCTGCAGATGAAAACAAGGAGTGCCCACTCTTCATCTATAAGGAGCTTAGCGACACCTTTAAAGACACAAATAAAGTAACAAATCTATCACTCATCATCTGGGGATATGCTTACTTTTTATTTATGGGCGCCTTTATTCAGATGAATATTGTGCCGTTTAGTATTGAAAGACTGGGTTTAAGTGCTGAGGCGGGAGGCTACTTCTTTTTCTTCGCTGCCATTGGAATTGGGATTGGTTCTCTAATCGCTTCAAAATTGACCCCCAACCTCAAGTTTCTTCCAATAAAACTCGTTGGTATCTCTCTTGGCTGCTTTCTTTTTAAGATTTTCCCTTTTCCCTACTGGATAAATAGCATTTGGCTACTTGGATTGGGCATCTCTGCAGGTCTTTATCTAGTTCCTACTCAAACGTATATTTTAAAGAAGAGCCACTTGAAACATAGAGGAAGGAATTTTGGAACAGCTAACTTCTTAAGCTTTGCTTTCGCCTTTCTATCTACTCTCTTTCTATATCTGTTAACCTTTATAAAAATCTCTCCCTCCGACAGCTTTGTTGCTTTTGGAGGAGTCAACCTTTTTGTTGCCTATTTCATCTATCGAAATCTAAAGAAAGATTAGGAGAGACTGAATAATTCATGCAAAGCCTGAGGCCATTGAACATTTATGAAAAAGTCATTCTTTACTCTGTGTGCCTCGATAATTGGTATGCCACAGAAAGGGTTTGAATCATCTTCTAGGGATGCAAGATAAATATCATCTATCTAGGTAACCTGATCATTAGATATCCACGCCTCAGCAAGAAGATCATTTATATGTTTAGAAATTCTGCCTGCAACAGAACGAATTGTTTACTCTTACCTCTCTTCTGTCACAAAATTCCTACTAGAAACAAAACCACTTATAAAAAAATCTGTAAATCAACTTACATATACTTTATACTAAATACAATTTCACAAGGGAGATTCTTATAACTTTCTCCAAATACAACGAATTTATCCCTAAATCCTACCTATATCTGCGCAATCGCTACAAATTTTCTACATTTAAAAAAGATTTGTTAGCTGGACTTACCGTGGGAATCATAGCCCTTCCTCTTGCAATGGCTTTTGCTATCGCATCGGGCGCCACTCCAGAACGTGGCCTTTACACTGCAATAATTGCTGGCTTTTTAATTTCTGCGTTAGGTGGAAGCCGCATCCAAATTGGCGGTCCCACAGGAGCATTCGTTGTTATCGTCTATGGGATTATCCAGAGAACTGGTTATAATGGTCTTTCCATATCTATGCTGATCGCAGCTCTTATTCTCATTCTATTAGGTGTTTTTCGGATTGGCTCTTGGATAAAATATGTTCCACATCCTTTGATTACCGGTTTTACCTCCGGAATAGCGGTTATCATATTCTCAACCCAAATCAAAGATTTTTTTGGACTAAAAATGGGAGCACCTCCTGCTGATTTTACTGCAAAATGGCTATCATATTTCGATTCTTTCTCCACTTTCGATCCAATTACTTTCTCTCTAGCAGCAGGGACCTTGGGAGTAATTATATTAATTCGTCGGTTAGTTCCATGGCTTCCTTGGGGGATCTGTTCTATTGTTCTTGCAACTGTTGTTTGCTCATTGTTTGAGTTACCGATAGAGACTATTCAATCACGTTTCGGAGAAATTCCAAAAAATTTACCCATTTCTTGCAAGGTTTTATCCGGATTATCTGCAACGTATTGTTTGAAATCAACTGCGTTTATCTTGCTTGGAAAACCTCCACCATGAGGCAGAGGGTTAATATTCCCATTTTCTCTTTTCCGTAAAATCCATCGATGGAGTGTGCTTTTCCCAATCCAAAAAATTCTAGCTGCACAAACACAGCTGTGACCACTTCCAACATATGAAATGACTTTTTGGCGCAAATCTAAACTACATGACATAATAAAACCTACTTGGTTAAAAATATATGATACACTTTAAATGAATCATTATGCCGCAGGTGCCCAAGGGTGGA
>JAJFML010000176.1 GCA_021772195.1 Chlamydiota bacterium
GCAATCAGCTTTTGATATTCTGCTGAAGTCATCGCCAACCTTAAATAATGTTGAAAATCGGAAAAATAGTTTAAGGAACTTTTGCCAAGTGTGTTTTGTGTTAAATTTCTTGGATCCGACGCGAGCATTAAGGCAAAGACAGCAAAACTAATTGAACGTACGAATGTGCTCTGTTTACGTCTAAGTTTTTGATCATAAAAAGCTTTGATTTGAGGTTCCATGGCGTGCAATATGAGGGAAGCTGCTCCCTGAACATCGCGATCTTTCATCGTAACTACGCGAAGGAGCGGATCATCTTCAAAAGGGGTATCTGCTGTCTCATCAAAATCGCAGACAAGTTTGATGTTTCGAATCATGCTAAGATTAAAAAAGGGTTTATTTTCATCATCTCGAATATAGAAGAGCTCATATTCCTGGTCGCGTCTGATCGTCTCAAAGTCTTTGATCCCTTTTTTCCCAGTCTCAACAAATAGAGCGTCCTTATTTTTTTCCCACTCCTCATCTCCTTCTAAAGGCTCTCCTAACCTATGCTGAATCTCTTCGAGATAAAACGCTTGGAGTTTTCGGTACTCTTTAGATTCAGATACTGCGTCTGGCTTTGCCCCCACATCAATTTTTGCTGTTAGCTTGTCTAGCTTATCTGCAGCCTCTCCTGCCAAAACCATCATCGCCTGAAGCCCTTTTTTAGTTTTGGGGTTCTCCCAATCCGTCTCATCTCCTAAATAGAGCTCTTTGAGATATTCCAAGATAGCTATATAGGTTAGCTTGATATTGTCTAGAATTTCCTGACCTGACTCTGATGTGAGCCACGAGATAGATTCAAAGTCATGTTCTTCATCCTGAATGACTAGCTTATTTGTCTTTACAATTCCAATTCGATAAGGATCATCCAGGTTAATTTCCGCGATAGTAGATAGATTATCGAGGGCTTCATGAATGGTAAGGATCTCTTCTTTTGTCTTTTTATTCATAACTATCTTAATTTAAAAAATTTACCTTATATCAATAACATACCTTTTCTATAATTAATTATCACTTTTATATTCTTTTAATTCAAATAATTACATCACTTTTAAAATAATAATTATTTATTAAAGAATTCTAGAAAAATATTGCCTGGATTCATCGTTTTTTGAGATAAATAGATTATGATTGAAATTGCAAAGTCGATAGTCTCTCCTATTTTAAGCCTCATTTTCTTGACCCTGGGAAATGGTTTTTTCACAACCTACATCACAGTTCGCCTGCAAGCAGAAGGTTATGAAGCGGCTACTGTCGGCTACATCACCGCCTTTTATTATGCTGGCCTCTTACTAGGCTCCTTCCGAGCAGAAAAGGTGATCTCTCAAATCGGACACATTAGGTCTTTTTCCGTTTTTGCCTCTAGTACAGCCGTCATTATCCTTCTCCAGGCATATTGGATTAACCCCATTTCTTGGGCTATTCTAAGATTTGGCGCCGGCATCTGCATGGCAGGTCTATTTGTGACAGTGGAGAGCTGGCTACTCTATAAAAGTACAACGAAAACTCGCGGAAAAGTCCTCTCTATCTATATGTGCTCTTTTTATGCTGCTCAAGGAATCGGCCAATATTTTCTCGATCTCGGAGGTTCCAAGACAATGATTCCATTTACAATAGCTGCACTCTTCTCTGCTATCTCTATTCTTCCCGTCTCTCTTTCAAACTCTGCAGCCCCCATCATTTCAGAGCCCTCCTACCTGACCCTCAAGCAGCTAATTCGAATTTCTCCCCTTGGCATGCTCGGCTCGTTGATTGGTGGCATGATTTTAAGCGCCGTTTACGGTCTTATCCCCATCTACGCAAATAGTCTTGGGCTTAATGTATCTGAAATTGCAACTTTAATGAGTGTGGTGATCTTTGGAGGGCTCTTGCTTCAATGGCCTATCGGTCAGATCTCTGATCACATCGACCGAAGAAAAGTCATTCTTATCACCTGTTTTCTTTCTATTATTATAAGTCTTTCAATCGCTCTTTTTGGCGGACTGTTCCACCTACTTCTTCTTGGACTTATGGGACTTTTTGGTGGCTTTGCAGCAGCTGTCTATCCTTTGAGCGTCTCTCATGCCTGTGATCAGGTAAAGAAAGATGATATTGTGGCAGCCACTAGCGGTCTGCTTTTAACTTATGGATCGGGAGCTATAATAGGTCCTCTTCTGGCTCCTATAGCAATGCATCTACTAGGGCCAAGCGGTCTCTTTATCTATTTTATGGTGATTTTAGGAGCTCTTTTACTCTTCTGCACACTTCGCCTCTCTCTTCAATCACCTACTCCGGAAGAAGAAAAACTCTCACATACTAATATTTCTAGAACGACTCCTATTGCAGGAGAGATGGATCCTCGAATAGATGAGTGGGCAGAAAAGACTTCTGAAGGAAAAAAACTTACCTTTTATTCGAAAAAGAATGTTTCATCTCTAGATAATTGGAATAAAAAGATACCGTAGAGACGACTAACCCTGCTAAAAACCAGCCTCCAAAAGAAATATACTCTATTCCCCAGTGTGTAAGAGCCACTACCCCATAACATCCAAAAGATAAGAAACATGCACCAATTACCATGTTTGTAATTGATAGCTTCATATCGAAGACGACAAGAGAAGGGAAGATCAACGAATTCAAAAATCCTAAGATAATTGAAAAAAAGATGTCCCCACCTACATTGGTGACTCCTTCAAAAGATCCAACATCGATCCCAGGTACAACCCTGTTAGCAAAGAAGACGACTAAAAAATTTAAAAATAGACTGCGTAAATAGGTCATTTGCACTCTCCTTTTTTTTCAAACTATCACTTTCCAAAAAAGATCTGTACCAAATTTTAATATCTTTTAAAACTCTTAACAAAAAATCAAAGTTCTTTTATTATTTACCTATTTTAGATCACTCATGAAAACGAAGTTTCTTTTACTCCTACTTCTATCACTTTCTTTTTTTTCCTGCCAAAAAGAGGAGCCCATGAAAAATACAAAAACCTCTATCAATATTTGTTTTCAGCAAAATCCAATCACTGTTGATCCAAGAAAAAGTGGTGAGCAGTATTCATCTACCCTCATCTTTCTTCTCTTTGACGGTCTGATGAAAAGCCTTCCAGACGAAAGCGTTGTCCCCTCCATTGCAGAATCCTATGAAATTTCAAAAGATCGAAAAACCTATACCTTTCACATCAGAGATGCCAACTGGTCAGATGGCAGTCCCATTACCGCGCATGATTTTGAATATTCCTGGAAAACAGCACTTAGCCCCACATTACCATGCATCAATGCCCAGCTCTACTATCCCATAAGAAATGCTGAGAAAATTGTTAAAGGAAAGCTAAAGCCATCTACACTAGGAGTCACAGCAATAGATAAAAAAACCCTTGTAGTGGAACTAGAAAGGCCTACTCCCTATTTTTTGAAACTTACATGCTTTTGCAATTATTACCCCATTCCGAGTCACCTTGCTAAAGAAAATGAGATCTGGGATCACGATTATGAGAACTTAGTCACAAATGGCGCATATACCCTCAAAGAATT
>JAJFML010000177.1 GCA_021772195.1 Chlamydiota bacterium
AGCGATTCGACTCAATCCTGAAAAACGCCCCAACAGCCTCTATTTTAAGTCTCATCCCGATGATGTTGCCAGGGTTGAAGAGTGCACCTTTATCTGCTCAGAAAAAGAAGAGGATGCTGGTCCTACAAATAATTGGAAAGATCCGAAAGAGATGAAGAAGACGCTGAATAAGCTCTTTGCGGGCTGCATGAAGGGGCGAACGATGTATGTCATGCCTTTCTGCATGGGACCACTTGGCTCTGATAAGTCACAGATTGGTGTGCAAATTTCTGACTCTGCCTATGTTGTTCTCAATATGCGCATCATGACACGCATGGGAAAGAAGGTTCTAGAGACTTTAGGAAGTGGCTCCTTTGTTCCCTGTATGCATTCAGTAGGTCTCCCACTTGAAAAGGGCGCAGAAGATGCTCCTTGGCCTTGCAATCCAGATAATCGAGCCATTGTTCACTTCCCTGAAGAGAGAGCGATCTGGTCTTTTGGATCGGGATATGGCGGCAATGCGCTTCTTGGTAAAAAGTGTCTCGCTCTTCGTATTGCATCAGCGATGGCAAGAGATGACGGCTGGCTTGCAGAACATATGCTCATTATGGGAGTCACATCACCCGAAGGTGAAAAGAAATATTTTGCAGCTGCCTTCCCCAGCGCATGTGGAAAGACAAATCTTGCTATGCTCACGCCTACCCTTCCCGGCTGGAGAGTTGAATGTGTAGGCGATGATATTGCTTGGATGAAGTTTGGCGCAGATGGCAGGCTCTATGCGATTAATCCTGAATTTGGAATGTTTGGTGTAGCGCCCGGAACATCAGAAAAAACCAATCCAAATGCAATGAAGTCTATCTGCAAGAATACAATTTTTACCAATGTAGCGCTTACTCCAGATAACGATGTTTGGTGGGAAGGGATGACAGATGAAGCTCCACCTGAGCTAATCGATTGGCATGGAAATAAATGGACGTCTGGCTCAGATAAACCGGCATCCCATCCCAATGCTAGATTTACAGCACCCATATCGCAGTGTCCCATTGTGGATCCCGCGATGGAAGATCCTGAGGGAGTCCCCATTTCTGCAATCATCTTTGGTGGTAGAAGAGAAGATACTCTTCCTCTCGTGTTTCAGTCATTTAACTGGCATCACGGAACTTTTCTAGGAGCTAGCGTCTCCTCTCAAATGACGGCAGCTCAAAAAGGTGAAATAGGCAAACTCCGCCATGATCCTTTTGCTATGCTGCCTTTTTGTGGCTACAACATGGGCGACTATTTTGCTCACTGGATCCAAATGGGTAGGTCCGCTGCCTTTGAATCCCTTCCTAAAATTTTCAACGTTAATTGGTTTCAAAAAGATGATGCGGGCAAGTTTATCTGGCCTGGATTTGGAGATAATATCCGCGTTTTAAAATGGATTTTTGAAAGGTGTGATGGCAAGAGCCCATGCGTTGATTCAGCTGTTGGTTTTATCCCAACCCCTGATGCAATTGATTGCACCAATCTAGACCTTTCAAAAGAGGTCCTAGAAAAGCTTCTCACCGTCGATAGTGATAAGTGGAAAAAAGAGGTCGGTGCGCTCGAAACCTATTTTAAAATTTTTGGTGAAAAACTACCGAAAGCGATTCAAGAAGAGCTCGAATCTCTAAAAGCGAGAGTGTGAATACTTAATGTGCTTTTCTGCATCTGCAAGTTTTACAGCAAGCGCTATCTTAGCCTCCATTGGTGCGTATGCAATCTTTAAAGCGAATCAGAGAAATAAGTACTATCTGGGATTAGCTTTCATCCCGTTTCTATTTGGAATACAACAGTTTTTTGAGGGGATTGTCTGGCTATCGTTTAAATACGATCTTGAGACTTATAAGAAGTTTGCAGCGTACGGATTTCTTTTCTTTGCATGGTTTTTCTGGCCGTTTTGGACTAATTTTGCAACATTTATCCTCAATAAATCACCTCAGTTTCAAGGGAAGCGTCATCTAAACCTTCTTAAATTTTTGATAGTGGTATCAATGCTTTTGGGAATGTTTTTATATATGCCTATTTTTTTTATACCTGAAAAGTTTTTGATTCAAATAAACAATTGTTCTATTCGTTATCAATTTTATCAAAAGGGTGTTTTTCAGCTTTTAGGAATGCTTTACTTTATTTTAACTGTAGTGCCATTTTTTTTAGCAAGAGATAGAAAGTTAATCCCTTTTGGCGCTCTACTTCTTGTATCTGTAATTCTTAGCAAGTTGATCTATTATTATGCTTTTACATCGACTTGGTGCTTTTTCTCTGCTCTCTTATCTCTCTATCTTGTCTACGTAGTCAAGCTCTCAAAGCCTCTTAAAAGATAGCTTCTGTTTAGGAAAGACTGAATAAGTCATGTATTTCATCTTTTCCAAAAATCAGGCAAAAATCGATTTTTCTTTTCTCTCCTAACCCTCAGAGGTTTAGGTCGATCTCTAAAATCAATTTTCACTGTGATTTTGTGAAAAATCTAAAACACAGCACTTAATCAGTCTTCCCTTAATAGACAGCCATAATGCCCATGATCCCAACTAGGATCAGGTAGATCGCAACAATATAGTTAAGAATTGTTGGGAAGATAAGTACTAAGATTCCAGCTACTAGCGCTGCAATGGGTGAAAGGATAGGGTGATTCATTTTGGGTCCTATGGTTGTTTGATTTTCTTATACCTATTTCCTTACTTATTTCAAATAATTTTTCACACTTCTTTAGTATAATTAATTATTGAAATTTATCAACTTTTATTATATAATAAATAAGCCATTATATAATAAAGGTTACAGTATGAGCTCTCTAATAAAACCACGTCTTTCTGTTGAAATAATCAGAAACAATGAATCGTACGATGATTTCTTAGCTAAAAAGGGCGTGGATCGTTCTCTGATAATTGGGGAAGGT
>JAJFML010000178.1 GCA_021772195.1 Chlamydiota bacterium
CAAAGAGTGCAGGCTGCTAGAAGAAGAAAAGTCATGCTTGCCAGATGTATATCATGTCTTTCATGAAGCATGTGTGAGTCCGTGGCTAAAAGCAAAAGGAACATGTCCTATTTGCGTAGCTACTATGGTAGGTTTTGAGCCGCCTGCAGCAGAACCATTCGATAGGATAAGTGCTTTAGTAGCTAACCGTGAAGATCAAGTAGTAGCTACTACTTTGACAAGTCGTTTGCACAATGATCAGGTCATTTTTATCGAGGGAAAAGCCAAAGGTGCTTTTAGACGAACACTCTCGAGCTTTCTTTTCACGATCGCCGCACTTGTCATAAAAGTGGTAGCATCTACAATTCCCTATATTTTCCCCATTTTGATGATAAGTCTCTCTTTAACCATCCTATCTATGTTGCAATTTCTGCTATTTCTGGGCCAATATAGAACCGAATTAATCCTACTCGACAGATCTCTAGTTTTAATAAATCAGGCTGAGATAGATTTGATAAATGCGCAAAACCTTGAGCAAAGAGTGCAGGCTGCTAGAAGAAGAAATTTTATAGAATTAGAGCGAAGGGACTCTTCTAGAAAATGGGGAAGAGTTTTTAAACTTGCTTGCACCTTTGTAGGCTCTAGCATCTTTTTATTTACTATGAGGAGGATGAACAGACCTTAGCTTCTTTCATGTAAGGATAAAAACACTCCATACATACTCGGAAGCACTTGACTCTTCGCTCTTAAATAGCGTAATATTCACCTATACGAAAACTTTTTTTGGAAAGTCTATGCGAAGTATGACGGGCTTTGGAAGAGCCGAAGTCGCAACTCCCTATGGTAAATTTGTACTTGAACTTCAGTCGGTAAATCGAAGGTTTTTAGAAATCTCTGTCTATTTACCTAAGGAAATCTCTTCTTTCGAAACAAAAGTGAAGAGCCTCCTTAGTGATAAACTTTTTCGCGGACAAATATCGGCTAGATTCTCTCTCTACCCAAACGAAAAATCTTCTATGGGACTTTTTCCTAAGGCAGAGTTTTTAAAAAGACTTAGGGAGGGCTGGATCGATGTTGCTGAGAAATCGGGGATTTCAAAAGAGGAGGTGAATCTATCTTTTTTAGTAAGTCAACTAGAGCACCTTCACTTAGAGGAGCCCTATGATCTCAAACTTTTAGAGAACCCTTTGGGTGAGCTAACTACACATGCTCTAACCGATCTCATTCAGATGAGAGGGGTAGAAGGGAAAAAACTCCTCGAGGATATGGAGATGAGACTCGCTCTTATTAAAAAAAGTGTTAATGCCATCGAAGAACTAGCTCCTCTTGCAAATGAGAGGTTGAAGGGAAAGCTGGAAGAGAGGATTGTGGCTTTCAAGGAGATGGAAGACTCTGATGAGCGCATTTTAAGAGAGATTGCTATCTTTGCTGAAAAGATCGATATAGCAGAAGAGATCACAAGGCTAAGATCTCACATCGAACAGTTTGAAAATAAGATTAGATCTGATGCAAGCACTCTCGGAAAGACAATGGACTTTATTCTGCAAGAGATGATGAGAGAGTCAAATACGATTGCCTCAAAGTGCTCAGAAGTAGATATTTCGAGACAGGTTGTGATCATTAAATCAGAGCTAGAACGTATTAAAGAACAAACGCAAAATATTGAGTAATATGAAAGGCATTTTATTTGTAATCAGTGCACCTGCTGGAACAGGAAAGACAACTTTAGTGGATATGCTGGCTCGAGAGTTTGAGCACGTAGAGAGAAGCATCTCCTATACCACAAGACAGCCAAGAGATAATGAGATTGAAGGTTTTGACTACTTTTTTATTTCAAAAGAGAAGTTTGAAGAGAAAAAAGGAGATCTACTTGAGTATGAAGAGGTTTTTGGCGAAATGTATGGATCGTCCAAATCTTTTATTGAGGACCGGCTAAATAATGGCAAGCATGTGATTATGGTGATCGATACTCACGGCGCTATGAATATTAAAAAAAAGAAAGAGAGTGTAACTATCTTTTTATCTCCTCCAAATATAAATGAGCTAGAAAGCCGTTTACAGGGTAGAGAGACGGAAAGTAAAAAAGATATTCAAATGAGGCTGAAAAGAGCTAAAAAAGAGATGGAGATGATCGTTAATTACGACTATCATATAGTTAATAATGATCTACTGACAGCTTATGATGTGCTCCGCGGCATTATCTATGCCGAAGAACATAAAACAAAAAGGAAAGGATAAAATGGCAAAAAAACCACTTACAAACGAGAAATTAAAAAAACTTTTTAAAAGTAATTTTGCTCTCACAAATTATGCAATCAATGTGGGTAGAGATTACGTTCTATCTGGCCACTTTCAACATCTTGACAATCTGATAGTTGAAATTAGAAGAAGAGCTGAGAGCATAACAGACGATGAAAAGAAAGAAGAGCTAGGCATCCTATAGATGTCAAAAAAGTACTTGATTACTTCCGCACTCCTCTACGCAAATGGGCCCGTTCATTTTGGCCACATCGCAGGAGCCTATCTTCCTGGAGATGTATTTGCTAGGTTTCAGAGGATGCAAGGTAATGAGGTATTGTATCTATCCGGATCGGACGAATACGGCGTTCCCATCACTCTTTCTGCTGAGCAGGCCAAAAGAACACCGAAAGAACACGTAGACCATTTTCATGAGATTAATTCTAATCTTTTTCAGAAAATGAACTTTTCCTTCGACCATTTTGCAAGAACGACATGGGAAGGGCATAATCAGACCGTTGTTCAGTTTTTTGAAGATTTGATGAAAAATGGCTTTATCGAAGAGAAGGTCGAAGATCATCTCTATTCGGAAAAAGAGGATCGTTTTCTAGCTGACAGATACGTAATGGGAATCTGTCCTAAGTGCGGTTTTCATGAAGCGAGGGGGGATGAGTGTCAGAGCTGCGGTGCTAGCTATGAGGCGAAAGATCTTAAAAACCCTCTATCAAAACTAACAAAAGCGCCTCTATCGCTAAAAAAAAGCAAACACTGGTATCTCAAATTCGACCAATTTAAAGAAAGGCTAGAAGAGTACATTCTTTCCAAGAAGTGGAAGAGTCATGTTGTAAAGTTTGCTATGAGTTATGTAGATAATTTGCATGCAAGAGCGATCACAAGAGACTCAAAATGGGGGGTTCCTCTTCCGATAAAAGATACCGAGGGTAAGGTTTTTTACGTCTGGTTTGATGCTCCTATCGGCTACATATCAGCTGCTATTGAGTGGGCCAAAAAAATAGGTGATCCTGACAAG
>JAJFML010000179.1 GCA_021772195.1 Chlamydiota bacterium
AAGACCCGAAAAATCAAAAACAATTGGTTCCGACCAAGAATGGGAGACAGCAACCGATGGCCTAAGAGGCGCTCTAGACGACTGGGGGCATTCTTACCGGATAAACGAAGGTGACGGTGCTTTTTATGGACCAAAAATTGACATCCATATTCGCGATGCAATTGGAAGACTATGGCAATGTGGAACAATCCAACTCGATATGTCTCTTCCTGAAAAATTCGACCTTGAATTTGTCGATAACGATGGGAATTTAAAAAGGCCTGTAATGCTTCACCGCGCTCTTTTTGGCTCTATCGAACGCTTTTTTGGAATTCTAATTGAGCACTTTGCTGGGAAATTTCCTCTATGGCTCAGCAGCAACCAGGTTCGAATTATTCCTGTTGCAGATCGCCACGTATCTTACGCAAAAGAAGTCTCAGAAAAGATAAAAAAATCTTCTCTCTTATGCGAAGTAGATGATACAAATGAATCCGTGAGTAAAAAAGTGCGAAACGCTCAGCTCATGAAAACAAATTACATCCTAACTGTTGGAGATAATGAAGTGGAAAACAAGACCATAGCCTTAAGAACAAGAGACAATGTTGTTCACGGAGAGATGAATCTTGCACCATTCATTGACACTATTTTGAGCGAAAAGAATGAAAAATCGCTAATGTCTCCTTTCACAAAGAAACAGTAGATATTACCGACACATTCTATTTAAGGAGAAACAATGAAAATCATTGCTATCACAAGTTTTAAAGGAGGTACAGCAAAGACATCGACAACTTTACATATCGGTGCTGCGCTTACAAAATACCACAAAAAAAAAGTTCTTCTGATTGATTTTGATGCCCAAGCTAACTTAACAACAGGCCTCGGATTTGATCCTGATGAACAAGACAGTATGGCACCTATCTTACAAGGTGAAAAAACAATTGATCAAGTCACTGTGAGCACATGTCTCAAAAACTTAGATCTGATTCCTGCAGATACTTGGCTTGAAAGAGTTGAAGTAACAGGTGCTCTAGCTGCAGATAGATATTCTCATGAGAGACTAAAACAAATTCTAATGCCTCTAGATTATGACTATGTTTTTATAGATACACCACCTTCGCTCTGCTGGCTTACAGAATCAGCACTCATTGCAGCAGACTATTCTCTTGTTTGCGCAACTCCTGAGTTTTATAGCGTAAAAGGTCTACAAAGACTCTCTATTTTTATGAACAACATTTCAGAAAGACACTTTTTAAAGGTGCTAGGTATTTCTCTTTCTTTCTGGAATTTAAGAGGGAAAAGTAATGACGCATTTCTCGATGTCATTGAAAACACCTTCCCTGGAAAATTACTTTCATCTAAAGTAAGAAGAGATATTCGCGTATCGGAAGCATCAATTTTTGGAAAACCAATTTTTGAAACAGCACCTAAAAGTCGTGCTTCTACCGATTATATGTCGTTAACTAAAGAATTAATTAAACGTATGTAAAGCAGATTTACATTTTGAGGAAACAAACGCATGGCAAAGTTTAACGCTCTTCTTAATCTAAGACTAAAGCAAAAAGATTCACAAAAACCTAAAATGACAGCTCTAGCTGAGAGAACTACAAGTGGGAACCTGTCTAGCTTTTCAGGTGTTTTTAGAGTAAGCGCGCTTAGTGATCGCGAAAAAGCAGAGCTCGAAAATATCCTAAAAAACTTTAGAGATAGCGACAATTATGATGTAGATGCAGACCTTAACTCTCTCATGAAGATCACCTCTGAAGTAAAAGCAATCACAAACCAAGCAGTCATACTCCACGGAGAAAGAATAAAAAAAGTACAAGAGATACTTAAAACCTATAAAGATGGCGCCTTTACTGCATGGCTAACTACAACCTACGGTAACAGACAAACTCCTTACAACTTTCTTCAATATTATGAATTCTATACTGAAATGCCGACTGCCCTGCATCCCACAATCGATAATATGCCAAGGCAGGCAATCTACACTTTAGCAAGCAGAACGGGCGAACTAGATAAAAAGCAAGAAATTATCAATTCCTATAATGGTCAGCCCAAACAAGAGCTTCTAACCATTATCCGTACATTGTTTCCACTTGCTGAAACAGATAAACGACTAACTAGTAATAGTCAGCAGGTGATTCAAGCATTAAAGAGAGCAAAAAACCTGATGAAAGAGCCGAGCTTTACTCCAAATGATGCTCAGAATAAACAAATCAACCAACTATTAAAAGTCCTTTCGGACTGGACGAACTAAACCTTTTCAGTTTTTAGTAAGCGCTTTTCAATAAGCGCTTTTGTTTCTTCCTCAGGAATAACTAGCGGAAGCCTCATATAAGACTCACAAAGCCCTAAAACACTTAAAGCATACTTAATTCCTTGAGGATTGACTTCTCTGAAGAGAGAGCGGATTAGCTGGCTTATTTCGCCATATAAAACTTCCGCATCGTTCCAATTTCCTCTCTTAGCATTAGATACAACCTCTATCACTTCTTTGGGGATAACATTACAAGCAGCCGATATCACTCCATCTGCGCCTTCTCGAATAACCTCAAGAATTTCATCATCATTACCAGTTAAAACTGATAGGCTTGCAAGCTGAATTAATTGATTCACTAATTTTAAATTCGAAGAACACTCCTTGATACCAACTACATTTTTTAGCGCACAAATCTTCTCTATCCATTCAAAGGTAAGAGTTACACCAGTTCTTGGTGGGTGATGATAGACAATAAGAGGGAGCCCTACCTCATTTACTGCCTTAAAATGTTCAAAACAGCCTCGTTTAGTCGGTTTATTGTAGTAGGGAGTAATCACAAGCGCAGCATCTGCGCCTAATTTTTTTGCCAGCAAAGTATTTTCAATAGTACTAGCTGTAGAATTTGTTCCTGTTCCAACAATGAGAGGCACACGTTTTGATATGGTGGAATAAAAGCATTCAATAATAGATGCATTTTCCGTGCGAGTTAGGGTTGGTGATTCGCCTGTAGTTCCTAAGCAGACAATTCCATCAATACCATGATCAATTTGCCTTTCAATAAGCCTTTCCAAAGCTGAAAAATCAACAAGATTATCTTTTGTGAAGGGAGTAACAAGAGCTACAATTGTTCCAGAAAACATCTTCAAATCCTATAAGTAAAAGAATAACTTATAGCAAAAATTCTAGAATAATCACTCTAAAATAGTTTTTTACAAAGTTCATTTGATGCTAACTGATCCAGAGATCGGATCGTTTGAGAGGCTTTTTCAAAAAATTCAATTAAATTTTCTCTAGGGGAGCTCGAGCGATCTTCCGCTGAGATATCCAGTGTAAGTATAATATTTCCTTTACGAGGGTCCACTGTAAGAGAGTACCCTTCTCTTGAATAGAAATCGTTTACATAATCCTTTAAAATTTTTGGTATGTAGCTATCTTCTGAATAGACAACAGCTGAGAAAGTGAAAGACTTTGAAGCTGGGATAAAATTTATTAAAATCTTTTTTTCAGTAAAAAAATTCTTTATTTTACTTTCGCTTTTCAACGCTAACAGATACCGAGAAAATTGCTGGAAACTCATATCATACCCCCTTCGGCGTAAGATTATAACATAGAGACTAATTCTTTTGGTTAAGTCTTTATTTAATAAATAGTTAATTAAATTTAACAATAAAAATTCATATATTAGAAATACCCTATGACAGTAGGGTGATCTTAGCAATTTACTGTCAATATAGATAATATTATACATATCTTAAACAGCAAACATTCATCGATAATTGGGGAGTGAATAATGAAATTGTTTCATCAAATTACCCAATTTATTATTTATTAGAAGGCAATCTTCTTCTGAAAAATTTTTTAAATGCTTGAATTCATGTCCCTGGGGAGGATAGCGATCAATAGCTCTCATTAGCTGCTCTTCTGTATACTCATACCCTGTTGCATCCATTACTTTTGTTAGAATTTCAAAAGGACGATCCAAAAGATCTTCATATCGCACAGTGACCACATTTTTTTGTCTATTCCAATATTCCTGAAAGCTCTTCCATTTTTTTATATATCTTTTCAGAAGCTGAGTAGGAATCCTAGTTTCTTGTGGGTTACCTTTGTAAAGATAAAATGAGTAAAATGAATCTATAGGATTCC
>JAJFML010000180.1 GCA_021772195.1 Chlamydiota bacterium
ACTCAGCCAAAAAAACACCACGAATGGAATAAAAAGAGGAACAGTATTGAGAAGCATAATTGAATTGGTTAACTCAAGCTTTTTCAGCGTATAAAAATAACAGTAGATACCAAAAAGACCGAAAAACGCTCTACTTAGATGTAAAAAAGGGTGTTTCGTGCGAAAATTTATGCTTTTGGAAAATAGAAATGGAACAATTACAACTAAACTAATCAGGTTTCGAAAAAAGATAAGTGTAAAATTTGAAACTCCCGTTGTTCGTTTCACAAAAAATCCCATCAAAGTTAAAAACAGCGCAGCTAAGACAGCAAAGAAGAATCCCTTCTTCATTCAATCCTCTGAGAGTGGTTTTGATCCAAGATGGTCCAAATTCCGCCAGCTGCAATGAGGGAACAACCAATAAGAGTCCAATAATCTGGAATGCTTCCCCAAATTAGCCAATCATAAAATCCACCGAAGATCACAGCCATATAGAGAAGAGCGCCCGCTCTTGAAGCGGAAACATTTTTATAGGCTTTGGTTAAACAGAACTGATATCCGTATGCACTCAAACCGATAATTCCAATGATATACCACATCTCTTTGCTTACTATTGGCTGCCAAGCGACTATCATTGGGAAAAAGGAGACCACAACCGAAATCAGAAAATAGTAAAAGAGAATCAACCTCGTATCATCTGTCTTAGAAAGCTTTCGAAGAGCGACCACACCAATGGCACCTGCCATAGCACCTCCAATCCCAATAAGACTCGCCACATTGACAATCCTAGCACCTGGTTTTAGAATTAAAAGAATACCAAGAAACCCGAGAGCTAAAGCATAGGTTCTAAGGCGAGGAATTTTTTTTCGATTCCACAATAAAATTACAAGTGGAATAAAAAGCGGAATTGTATTTAAGAGCACAATAGCATTGGTTAAAAAGAGGTGTCTTAGAGTGAAAAAATAGCAGTAGATGTTTACAAGCCCAAAAACAGCTCTACTAAAATGTAGAGGAAAGCGAGTAGTTTTTAAGCTGACCTTGTCATGGATAATAAAGGGAATCACTGCTGCCAAGCAAATTAGATTTCGAAAAAAGACGAGAGTTTCATTTGGCACTTCTTCTGCAAACTTGACGAAGACCCCCATTGATGCAAAAAAGAGCGCTGATATTAGAGCGTAAATTCCGCCACGAATTGGATGCTTTGACATTGGATACCCTTTTTATTCGTATAATCTATTTATCTCATTATTTAAAAGTACGTATACACATTCCAATCAAGAATTGCGAATATCTACAATAGAATACTCGCAATTAAACAATGAATTACTCATCTATTTTCTTGACAAACTGAAGAAGAATCGAGATGATTCGGCCATATGAAAAAAATATTTTTACTACTGTTCTCTTTCTCTTTTTTGCACGCAACAAATGAGAGTAACAACACACCTCCTCAAAAGATTGGAAACACCTATCCATTAAAAAATGGAAGCATCTCTTTAAACGGTGAATTTCTCTGGTTCAAACCCTACGCATTCATTCCTTTCTCTCTTACCCATATCACTACAGGTCCAAGAGACTATTTTGATAATCAGCGAGTGCAGAAGGTAAACTTTTCATTCAACCCAGGCTTTCGTCTTCAAATCGGCTTTTATATGCCAACCCCCTCCTGGAAGATGCATTGGACCTACACCCGCTTTCGAACCAGCGACAAAAGAGATGTATATCCAGATACTAACGAAGTTCTGTCTCCTATTTGGGAATCCATTCAACTATTTATTCCCACAAATGTAGGTTCCCACACATCTGCCCATGCAAAACAAATGCTAAACTACAATGTATTCGACTGGGACCTTCAGAGCAGCCTCTTCTCGGGCATGCACTTCGCTCTTACCCCAACATTTGGAGTTCGAACCGCATATATTCGAAATGATTTAACGGTTCGCTATGACGGAGAAAATATCTCCCCAGAACTTCCCGTTGAAGATAAGGTAAATGTAAAAAACCATTTTCGAGCAATTGGACTAAAAGGCGGCCTCAACTTATCCTACTTATTAGGACAGAACTTTGAGCTTTTTGGCATTTCAGCTGTTTCCATTCTCCTCTCTCGCATTACAAGACACCACCACGAGAAATATATTGCTGTAAATACTACAGGAGAGCTCTTTTCAGGAAGAGTAGGAAATAGCAACCGTTACCTTAGCACCAAAAGTTCTTTTGACCTCGCACTAGGCATTTCATGGGGACTCTATTTTGGTGAAGCTCAAAAAAGATACTTCTCTCTTAGTACCGCTTATGAAGTACATATCTGGCCAGATCAAATTCAGCTAATGCGCATTCAATCTTCAAACAATCTTGGTGACCTCTCTAATCCCATTGACTTTTACAAGGCAGACCTCTGCTTTCAAGGCCTTAAATTTAAAGGATCGCTCGAATTCTAATGTGGAAAAAAACACCCTTCACTAAAAAAGCAAAATGCAAACTTCCCATTATTCAAGCGCCTATGGCGCTTGCGACAACTCCTGAACTCGTAGCAGCAGTCTCCAATGAAGGTGCTATTGGCTCGTATGGCGCAGCTCTAGATACTCCTGAAGAGATACGCAAAAACATTCACAAAATCCGCGAGCTTACCGACCAGCCTTTCAACGTAAATCTCTTTACGCCGTTAAACCCTTCCCGAGATGAGAAGAAAATCCATGCAATGAATCAAATTCTACAAGGATACCGCGACGAGCTAGGAGTAGAAGCCCCCACAATACCTAAAAAAATCCCCTCAAAGTTTGATGAAAAAATGCAGGTCATCCTTGAAGAGAAACCCGCAATATTTAGCTTTACCTTTGGTAGTTTAGACCTCAATTATACCGATAGACTTCGAGAAGAAGGTATACTTATTTGCGGCTCTGCCACAACAGTAGAAGAGGGCATTTATTTAGAAAAAAATGGTGTGGATATGATCACAGCTCAAGGATTTGAGGCAGGTGGCCATCGGGCAACCTTTCTTCATCCAATTAAAGACGCACTCATAGGAAATTTTGCCCTTATTCCTCAGCTGACTGACCATGCAAGCGTGCCTGTGATCGCAGCCGGCGCTATCATGGATGCAAGAGGCATGCTTGCAGCACTAATACTTGGCGCATCTGCTGTGCAAATGGGAACCGCATTTCTCACAACACATGAGTCCCCCATTTCAAGAGAATACAAAAATGCCATTCTAAAAGCCTCTAGCTCATCTACCACGCTCACCCGTTCATTTACCGGTAAAAGCGCGCGCGCTATTCGCAACCGTTTTGTAGATGAGATGGATAGCTTTGAAGAGCTCACCTGTGATTTCCCCATTCAAGGAAGACTAACCGCTCCTATCCGTAAAAAAGCGAGTGAGAAAAAAAAGGAAGATCTTCTCTCTCTTTGGTGCGGTCAAGCACCCAATCTCTCTCAAGATATCTCCACCTCACACCTTATTATTAATCTTGTAATAAATATGGATGATTTAGTAAAAATTCTTCCATGATTTTTCGTTTACTGCTGCTTTCTTTTCTGTGGATCTCTTCTCTATCTGCATATACCATTGAAACGCTCTCAGAGATGCCCAGAATCTATCTCATTAAAAGCTTCCTATCTGATAAGGAATGTGAACACATTAAAAGAAAGGCAAAACCTTCTCTCAAAAGATCCAAAGTTGTAGCTCATGATGGTAGTAAAGTAGTAAGCGAATCAAGAACCTCAGATGGAATGTGGTTTCCAGCATCTCCTAAAGACAAACTCTTAAGAAAAATAGAAAAACGCATTGAAGAATTAACAGAAATCCCCCGAGAAAATGGAGAGGCATTTCAAGTCCTTCGCTATCAAGTTGGAGGCGAATTTAAGCCCCACCACGACTATTTCGCTTCGAATAAAGCATGGGACCGTCAAACCGGAAGAGGCGGACAAAGAATAGCTACTCTTATCATCTATCTTCATGATACTCCTGAAGGGGGAGCTACTATCTTCCCAAGAGCCGAAATCGAAGTCCAACCCATTAAAGGTCAGGCTCTTCTGTTTTATGACTGTCTTCCTAATGGAGTGGAAGACCCTCTTTCTTTTCATGGAGGCGCTCCCGTATTAGCAGGCGAAAAGTGGATCATGACCAAATGGCTCCACGAGCGAGATTTCAATTAAAATTATCATTTACACTATTACTATATATTAAAATATTTAATATATAGTAATAATTTTTTTTTCGTTTACTTATAATTAAATAAAATGTATAATATATATAAATATATAATATATGAGTTAATAATGTCTATTGAACGATTTTTACCATCATCTCTAATAAACCCTGTTAGAGAGCAGCTACATAATTACGCCAACAAAGATCATTCTGATTCTGAGAAGCAACAGCGTATCTATAAAGATATCACTTCAAATTGGAATTATGATTTTTCCTTCAACCCGCTTCAATTGATCGCCAAGCTTGTGTGCGCCATCTATTTCTACACAGCAGGACAGTTTCTTATAGACACCTTTATTCAGCGTGAAATAAAGCAAGTAAAGGCAGAAGAGTTCCCAAAAATCTTAAGATATATGAATAACGAAGGTCTCTTTAATAAAAAACTAAAATTTCATGAAGAGAATAACTTAGAGCACCAAAGAAATTTTATAAGCAAAGACAACGTGGCTTTATTTCAAACAGCTGGTTTAGAAGAACGGGCATATGCCGGAAAGTCATTAGAAGAAGCAGTAGCGTATGCAAGAGCTCATATATTATTCGAAGCGGGCGCGGATGAAAATTTCAGAGAATTTTTAAGACTCGATAAACAAGATGCAGCATCAATTAATAGACTCTCAGAAACAGCGCAAGACCTCTCCTATGATCAATGCAATGGAAGCGAGAGAAATCTCTTCATTAATATTCTCTTTGAAAAAGCCAGATTAGGCGATAATTGGAAAAAAGCAATAAAAGCACTTCCTCAAAATGAACAAGCTCTTCTCCGTGCCTTTTCAAATCCAGTTAGAGAAAATGCTTTTCTTGTAGATGCATTTGTAGATTCAGAATATCTCCGAAACATTAAGTCAATGTTTTTAGATCAAAATCCAGATATTAAGGCTAAAGTACAGGGTGTTTTTGATGAAAGACAAATTGCC
>JAJFML010000019.1 GCA_021772195.1 Chlamydiota bacterium
ATGAGGATGCAATAAAGGAGTAAAGTTTATATTTTAAAAAGTTAGTTCTTATCTTCCAAACCTAGTAATAAAATATTTAATAACTACCTAGGTTAAATAATAACCTATAATATACGGAGGTAATAATATGGATAATAGAGAACTCGCAGGACTGCAGAGTAGACTCGATTTCTACGAAACAGAGATCGAAAACCTAAATCAGGTTCTACTTGATTGCGGCTTTTCAGAAGGCATTAAAACCCTCAAAGAGACGGCTTTTGAGATGCTCTCTGAAAGATAGAGACTAGAGGCGGCCCCAAGGGCCGCCTTTCTTAGGCTTAAAAATGTAAGTCTTTTTTTGAAAAACAAATCGTTTCTTGGATTATTTTCCCCTTTTCTTCATAATCTGGTGCTTTACAAAGGCTATCGAAGGAGCTAAACAGAATGGCTAAAATGATTTTTGAAGATACAGGTGAAGAGATCGAACTTGAAGATGGCTCTCCCATTGCAGAACAATGTGAAGAGGCAGGAGTCCCATTTGCCTGTACAGAAGGCGTTTGCGGAACCTGCGTGATTGAAGTGACAGAAGGTATGGAGAATCTATCCGAATTTAACGAAGCTGAAGCTGATTTTCTAGGCGAGCTTGACAACGAAAGACTTGCCTGCCAGTGCAAAATCAAGAGCGGCTCTGTTAAAATAAAATTTTAATTTATAACTAAAAGGATTTCCCATGGAAAAAGAGCGCATCACAAGAGAGATGACAATTGAAGATATTTTTACACATTTTCCCCAAAAGAGCCAAAAACTAGCTCAAGAGATGACAAATGCGGGCCTACACTGTGCTGGCTGCTCTGCTGCTACTTGGGAAACGCTTGAGACCGGCATGCTAGGGCATGGAATGGGTGAAGACCAAATTGAGAGTCTCTTAGTTAAGCTGAATAAAGTATTAGAGGAAGAGATCGATGTCAGCACGATCTCCATGACCCCAAAAGCGGCAAATAAACTCTCTCATATCCTGAAAGAAGAAGGAAAAGAAGGTTGGGCTCTACGATTCGGCGATAAACCAGCTGGATGTAGCGGTTTTGAGTATACACTCGATTTTTCTGAAAAAGCAGAAAGTGCAGATGAGGTCTTTCACTCCGAAGGCATGGAGATCCACGTTGATAAGGCTCAAGTTGAAAGACTTATGGGTTGCATCATCGATTACCAAGATGGTCTTCAGGGCGCAGGATTTAAGATCACGAACCCGAACGCAAAGTCATCTTGCGGATGCGGAACCTCTCACGGATATTGATTATTGGTGCACAGCACCCTTCGTAAGGTTTAAAGCGGCCTCTTTGAGGGCCTCAGAAAACGTAGGGTGCGCATGACAGGTATCTGCAAGATCTGAGACAAAGAGCTTCTTTTCAATGGCTAGAGTAGCCTCAGCTATTAGCTCTGAGGCATGCTCCCCCAATATATGGATGCCAAGCAATCTTCCCGAAGTGTGGGCTAAGATTTTCACAAATCCCTCTTCAGCGCCTACACATTTTGCACGCGAGTTGGCTTTGAAGGGAAAGCTTGCAGTTTTAAAATTAATTTTTAACTCTTTAGCTCTATCCTCGGTAAGTCCTACACTTGCAACTTCCGGAGAGGTGTAAGCAACATTAGCAATAGCCATATATTCGAGATGAGAAGAGAGTCCCTTGATTCTCTCCACGCAGATGACGCCTTCTTCAGACGCTTTATGAGCAAGCATAGGCCCAGGCACAAGATCGCCGATGGCATATACGCCAGGAAGAGTCGTCTGAAAATTCCCATCAATTTGAACAAAGCCTCTTTCATCGGTTTTAATGCCCAACTCTTCTAGCCCCAAGTTTTTTGAGCAGGGCCTTCTACCTATTGCAACTAGCACCGCATCTGCTTCAAAATTTTTGTTGTCACTTACTACTAACTTGACGCTATCACCAATTTCAGCCCTTTCAACCTTGTGAGAAAGAAAAAAGTTTAAACCCTGTTTTTCAAGAATTTTTTGATATTCTTTGGAAATCGCTTGATCCATTGTAGGGCAAATCCGGTCCATGAACTCGATAAATGTTACTTCCGACCCCAGACGCCTATATACCGACCCCAGCTCTACACCAATTACACCTGCTCCTATTACGAGGAGTTTTTTTGGAACATGGTCTAAAGAGAGCGCGCCGGTAGATGTTAAAACTTTTTGTTCATCAATAGGAAGAAAGGGAAGATCGATTGGCTCAGAGCCTGTTGCTAGAATGATATTCTTTGCCTTGACCTCTTTATCCCCCACAGAGATGGTATTTGCACTCTTTAGCCTAGCCTCTCCTTGAATATGCGTAATCTTATTCTTTTTGAAGAGAAAGCTGATGCCTCCGGTAAATTCGCTGACAATTTTAGATTTTCTCTCCATCATCTTTGTGAGATTCGCTTTGAGATCGGAAAACTCGATTCCATTCTCTTCTGCTTGATGGCTCATTTTGGAGAGGAGCTCTGTAGAATGAAGGAGCGCTTTTGAGGGAATGCACCCAATATTGAGGCATGTTCCGCCAAGATCTTTCTTCTCTATACAAGCGGTTTTAAACCCCAACTGCGCAGCTCTAATGGCAGCTACATAACCGCCCGGCCCCGAACCAATTACAACAATGTCAAATTCTTCCATCTATAAATCCAGTAATGCTCTGGTTGGGTCTTCAAGCACCTTTTTAATGTGTACCAAGAACTCGATGGACTCTTTTCCATCCACAATACGATGATCATAGCTAAGAGCTAGATACATCATCGGTCTAATCTCCACCTTGCCGTCAATTGCAACGGGACGATCCTGGATATTGTGCATACCAAGAATACCGCTTTGAGGAGGATTTAAGATGGGAGTAGATAGCATCGATCCATAGACGCCGCCATTTGAGATAGTGAAGGTGCCGCCCTGAAGATCATCTACAGAGATCTTGCCGCTGCGAGCTTTTTCCGCATATTTTTTGATCTCTTGCTCGATTTGGGCGTAGCTCATCTTTTCTGCGTTTCTTACAACAGGAACCATCAGTCCTTTTTCTGTACCAACAGCAATCCCTATATCACAATAATCTCGGTAAACAATTTCCTCTCCATCGATCATTGCATTGATGGAAGGATACTTTTGAAGCGCTGAGATAGTAGCTTTTACAAAAAAGGACATGAAGCCAAGCTTTACGCCGTGCTTCTTTGTGAAACTTTCTTGCTCCGATTTTCTCAGTTTCATCACAGACGACATATCGACTTCATTAAAAGTTGTGAGAAGAGCTGTCTGATTTTTTACTTCGACAAGTCTTTTAGCTATCAACTTGCGCAGTTTCGTCATGCGCTCTCGTCTCTCCCCTCTTCCTTCTTGAGAAGGAGCAGGCTCTTTTTGCACGGGTGCAGGCGCCTCTTCTTTTTCCTGAGGGGTTAACTCTTGGACATAGCTCTGTTCACTCTTTCTAGCATCGTCTGTTGGAGCTGGAGGCGCTTTTGCTTGCTCCTGCGGGGCAGCCTTTTCTTTTGGAGGTGCATCTTCTTGAGGTTTTTTAGCGTCTGTATCGATGCTGCCAATAGATGCCCCTACTTTCACAGTCTCATCTGGTTTAACTGTTAGTGTTAAAACACCTTCTTCTGTCGCATAGACCATCTGATTTACTTTATCAGTCTCAATTTCCAAAATCTCTTCATCTTGTCTGACATAAGCACCGGACTCTTTAAAAATTTGAGCGATTGTCACCTCTGTAATCGATTCGCCAACTGACGGTATTTTGATTTCGACTTTCATGAATTTCCTCCCAATGCCTCATCGATAATTTTTTGCTGCTGCTCTTTAAATATACGGTGCGATCCTGACGCGGTTGACGCCGATCTCTCTCTGCCAATATAGCACGGCACTTTTCCAAATAGGGAAGAGAAAACGGGCATTAAATGAAACCACGCACCCATATTTTCAGGCTCTTCTTGTACCCAAGAGATCTCACTAATATCTTGATAACTCTCTACGATCTTTTTTAGTTTTTCAGTATGTATAGGATAGAGCTCTTCAATTCGGATAATCGCAATATTCGAAATAGAGCGCTTTTCTCTTTCCAAAATCAGATCGTAATAGATTTTCCCAGTACATAAAAGAATTTTTTTAGCTTTTGGTTTTGTAGGGTCATCTAATACCTCTTGGAAAGAACCTTCTGTAAAGTCTTGAAGGGAGCTTGCGCAGTAGGGAAGACGGAGTAGACTTTTTGGAGTAAATACTATAAGCGGCTTTCGAAGTTTTCGAAGACCTTGCTTCCGTAAAAGATGAAAATACTGTGCTGGAGTAGATGGATAGACAACCTGAATATTATCGTGGCCTGAAAGCTGCAAAAACCTTTCCATACGAGCAGATGAGTGTTCAGGTCCCGCTCCTTCATAGCCATGCGGCAGTAGAAGGACAAGGCCTGACCTGCGATTCCACTTCATCTCAGATGTTGTGAGGTATTGATCAAGTATAATTTGAGCGCCATTGACAAAATCGCCATATTGCGCCTCCCAAAGCGTTAGAGATTTGGGGTTAGAGAGCGAGTAGCCATATTCAAATCCCATAACAGCAAATTCTGATAGGATTGAATTGTAGACAGTAAAATTTGCTTGGTTATCCGATAGATGTTGAAGCGGAAAGTATTTTTTTCCATTTTCTTGATCGACATAGACTTCATGACGGTGGTTAAAAGTACCTCTTCTACAATCTTGCCCAGAAAGTCTAACGGGAATTTGATCCATGAGAAGCGCTCCAAAAGCCAAGTGTTCCGCGAGCGCCCAGTCAATAATGAGCTTTTTAGGCTCCTGATTTACCTTGGATTTGCGATCTTCAAGCCATTTATGAAGTTTCTGATGAAGGTGAAATCCCTCTGGAAGCTCTGAAGATTTTTCAGCAATTAAAGCTATTTTTTTTGCATCACACTTAGTCTCAATCTCATCTAAAATTTTTTCATCTACTAAAAACTCTTCCCAGGCCTTCCCATAAATCTCTTCTGGCTTTGGAGGCTCATCTTTAAATTTTGAAACCTCTTCAAAATGTTTATGGAGCTCGTTTTTGAACTCCTCTTCATACTTTTCGGCGATCTCTTTTTCCAAAACTCCTTGAGAATAAAGAGTATCTCGATAAATTTCGCGAGGTGACTTTTTGGAGCGAATCGTTTGATAGAGTAGTGGCTGCGTAAAAGAGGGATCGTCGCCTTCGTTATGGCCATACTTTCGGTAACAGATAAGATCAATAAAGACATCGGTATGAAAACGTGCGCGAATTTCCATTGCAAGCTTGGCTGCATAAATGCAGCCCTCTGGATCCTCTGCATTTACATGAAAAACGGGGCAATTAAAGATCTTTGCAATATCTGTTGGATAGCGAAAAGATCTCCCCTCTTCCGGCAGAGTCGTATATCCAATTTGATTGTTGATCACAACGTGGATCGTGCCGCCTACGCTATAACCATCGATATGCATCATGCCGAGTGATTCATAGACAACTCCTTGCGCAGAAATTGCAGCATCACCATGAATAAGTAGAGGGATAATGCGTTTTTTCTCTTCATCCTTTTTAAGAATCTGCTTTGCATAGGTTTGTCCAAGAACCACAGGATCCACAGACTCCAAATGCGAGGCATTTGCGGCCAAGTGAAGATGAACCTTTTTCCCTTTTCTCGTCTCAAAATCAGAAGAATAACCTTTATGATACTTGACATCACTCGTCCCCTCCATTGTAAGAGGCATATAATGTGCTTCAAATTCATGAAAAATTAATGCATAGGACTTTCTGAAAATATTGGCGAGAAGATTTAGCCTTCCTCTATGGGCAATGCCGATTAGGCACTCGTCTACCTCTAGATCATCGGCTCCTTTTTCCAGCAAAAAGGCAAGAAGGGGAATAAAGGTCTCTGCTCCCTCAATCGAAAACCTAGTCTGCCCCACATATTTAACATTTAAAAATGAGTCAAAGAGCTCCGCTTTATTGAGATATTCCATAATAAACTTTTTGTCTTCAACCGAAGCATCTATCTGAAGCTTTGGTTCAATCTGCTCTTGAATCCAGTGGACCTGTTCCATATTTTCAATATGCATATACTCAAAGCCGATTCTAGAGCAGTAAATATCTGATAACTTATCCATCATCTGGGACAGCGTCACATCAGAATCGAAAAATCCACAAGGAGGAAAGGTTTGGCTAAGGTCTAATGAGTCAAAAAAAAGATTTTCTAACTTAAGCTGCTCTGGAAGCTCTTTTTCAGAAGCTCTCAGAGGATTGATCGCTGTAAATAGATGGCCAAATCTGCGGTAAGCATCAATCAAGAGATAGATCCTCTCTTTTCCACCAGCATCGCGCGTTAGCTCTAGATCTGCAAAATCAACACCTTTGAAAAAGCTTTGCCAGTCATTAGGCACACTTGCAGGATTTTTTTGGTAATCTTGATAGAGCTTTTCAATCGTTTGTAAACTGGCTAAATTCGAGCCGTCCATATTGCATCTCTCCTTATGTAGAATCCATATCACACAATCAAAAATTGTGCTATCTTAAACCTGCACTCTCAGGATTTACACTTATCTTCTATGGGCTCATTTCAAAGAGACAAAATCCTTGACTAAATTACTATCTTGAGTCCATCCTAAGCGTCCATTGGAACGATTCTCTATAAAAAAGAATCTTTAGTGAGAAAACGCACATTTTTTTAAAAATATATTTTCAAAAAAATGACTACTCCAGTAAATAAAAATTTTTAGGATGAAATGGAGAGACGATGAACATCAAAAGCGAAAGATTAAAGAAACTAGAAGTAGAACTCGAAGATTTAGAGCAATGGCTGAAACTTGGCCTTGTTCCTAAAAAAGACATCAATAAGCACAAAGAAGAAATTCGAGTCTTAACTGAAAAAGTTGACGAAGAAAAAGATAAACTCCGATTCCTAAAAGAAAATGGCGATTTAGAAGAGTATGTGATTCCCAAGCGTAATCCTGCAAGACAGGCTTATCAAGAGCCTCATACTATGCCTGATATGGAAGTAAACAACAATAGCAGCAATATGACAGATGCTGGTCTCGATATGGAAACAGAAGGTTTTGAAACAGAGTCTTCCTCCACTGAGACAAGCGCTGGCGATGAGGCTACCTTTTTTGAAGAAGAAGAAGAAGAGGACCCCTTTTCCGATCGCAATCGCTGGAAGCGCGGAATCATGGAAGATCCTGATAGCGACAATTGGTGAGAAAAAGTCCTTTTAGCCTCTATATTCACGTCCCTTTTTGTAAGAAAAAGTGTCCCTACTGTCATTTCTATGTCATTCCCGACACCCCTTTCCACAAAAAGCTCTATCTAAACGCACTATTGAAAGAGTGGAATCTA
>JAJFML010000181.1 GCA_021772195.1 Chlamydiota bacterium
CTTTTAACTTCTCCGGTAAAAAACGTACATCAACCCAAATATTTTGGGAATTATGATCATACAAATGTACTTGTTGCCTTAACTCATCAAGGCTTTTATATGAGAGCCCTTGCCATTTGTGAGACGTACAACCCATATATGCGCATGGAGGCTGGGTCAAAAATTATTCATACGCTTCTGCAAATCAAACAATTTGATGTTGCTATTTCCCTTGCTAGAGATTTTAAGTGTACCTACACATCATTGGAAGTTGCAAGTAGTCTAATTGCGGCAGGAGAGGTTCCTCACGCGCTAGGTGTTCTTAAACTTGCTTCAGAAGAAGAAAAAAGGTGCCTTTTTTTCAGCCAAAAAAAGTTGTCGGAAGCAGTGAAAGGAAGGCTATCACCTGAAGAAGAAGAGAGAGCTTTTGCCTTCAATCCGATCGTGCATATTCATAATTTAATGCGAATTGTCTCTTTTTTAATTTCTTTCAGAAAGAGCGGTGAGGAGTTAGGAATATGTGAGGATTCTTCAGACTACTATTCTCAAAGCTCTAATAAACTGATTATTAGTTTGGCAGGTTTAAATAAGCTTTTAACGCAAATTAAAGCTGCTTTGGCTACAAGAAAAGCCAGTCAAGATAGAAACCTTGCTTCTAGATTGCCAAGTATATTGGAAGAAGATGCAAAAGATGATGGCGAAGAAGAATTAAAAGAGCCTGAAAAGGCGGGAGCTGCGATGCACCGTTCTGGATCAATCCCCGAGAATTCAAGACTAGAAATTATAGATGCATTAATTAGTTTTGGAAATTATCAAGATGCCATTATGCAAGCCAAACGTATTATTTCTGGGGAAAGTAGAGCTGTCCAATACCAAAAAGTAATTAATACGCTTATCTTGAAGTCTGATTTTGAACAAGCAACTGACCTTACCAATATGATTTTAGATGAAGTAGAATGTTGTCATTCTCTTTTTAGGACGATATTAATGAAAGCAAAGGAAGGAAAATTAGATGATGAACGACTTCTCTTAATCTTTAAAATGATTCAAAATGAAACGATCCAAACTGAACTTGGGTTAGAAATTCAAAGTGTAATTACTGCAGAAAGAGGAGAAGAGGCAGGGTTAATGTTTATCACATCAATCTTAGGCTCACAAAATCTCAGACCTAATGCTGGAGCTAAAGATCTTGAAAAGTGTTCTATCATGTGAAATTCCACTTTTTTCTAAGTCTTGCTTCCTAAGCTATAGATGTTTTAGAATTAGCATCAATTATTTATTGAGGCTAATATGTCAGGCGAAGTTGAAGTGCTTCTTCCCAAGCTGGGAGAAAGCATAACAGAGGCAACCGTTGTTCAGTGGTTTAAAAATGAGGGCGACCTGGTTGATTTGGATGAACCGCTATTGGAAGTCTCTACAGATAAAATTAATAGTGAGATTCCCTCTCCCATCTCAGGTGTGCTTAGTAAAATTGTAGCTGGACCCAATCAACTTATACAAGTGGGTGCGCGTCTTGCTCTTGTCTCTAGTAGCGATGCACCTCAAAAACCAACGACAGCAAAGAATGAGACTCCCATAGCGGAGTCAACAGATAGTGAGATGAAGGATTTTCTATCTCCCGCTGTTTTAAGATTGATGCGTGAAAAGAATATCCCCTTAAGTGAGATCGATCAGATTCCAAGAACTGGAGAGGGCAAAAGGCTTACCAAAAAGGACGTTGAAGCCTATTCTTCCAAACCAAAAAAAGAGTGTCCCTTTCAAACAGAGCGCGTGAAGATGACACCGCTTCGAAAAGCAATTGCTGACAACATGGTTAAATCCTTTTATGAGGCTCCTCATGCATCGATCGTATCTGAAGTGGATGTCACGGAAATCTTAAAGTATCTTAAGCAAGAAAAAGAGACTTTTTTAAAAGAAAACGGTTGTAAACTTACAATTACTTCCTATGTTGTAAGAGCCATGGCGCAGGCTGTGAGAGCATTTCCACTCATCAATGCATCTCTTGAAAACGACACCATCTTGATGAAAGGCTATGTCAATTTAGGAATTGCAGTAAGTGTTGACCAAGGTGTCATGGTGCCTGTCATAAAACATGCAGAGCGTCTTGATATCGTAGCCACTTCAAAAGCTATTTCGGAGCTCGCGTCTAAAGCAAGAAAGCATGAACTTCAGCCAGATGATGTCCAAGATGGCTCGATTACGCTCACAAACTTTGGTATGGCAGGAGCTCTCATCGGTACTCCCATCATTCGCCACCCTGAAGTAGCTATTCTTGGAATGGGAGCCATTCACAAGAAGGTGGCAGTCCTGAGTGATGATTCATTCGGCGTTCGATCTGTAATGAATTTGTCATTAACCTTTGATCATAGGGTATTAGATGGGATGTATGGCTGCGGCTATTTAGCTGAAGTAAAAAAACACCTCGAAAACCCCTTTTAATCAAAAATCATGTGTTAATGCTTTTTGAGATCCCAATAGTGATTACAAGAATCGCAGCATTCTTTTTTTGAAGGATTTCCCTTAGGCTCTGTGAGAAGAGAAAAGTGGGTTAACGATTTAGTATCTTCTAATATTTTAAACTGTTTACCATCCGTATCTAGGCCGTGATCTTCTAATACTTTATTAGGGTTTTTCAGCAGTTGGTCTTTAAATTTTTCATCTGTCCAAGCTTTAGCGGTGATTTCTGACCATACTTTTTCTAGTTTTTTTGTGTTTTTCTCTTTCATAGAAGGCTCCTTAGTTTTTCGAGTTTATCTAGTGGCTATAAGTTAAAAAAATATTGATATAAGGTATTTTTAGGTTTGGATGAACGTGATCTCTTCCATGTTTGGTAAGCTCGTTGTAAAAAACGTGAATATTTTGCAATAGCGAGCAGAAATTCAATATTTACCTTTTTAGTTTTTTGCTTGGCTGAAGCCCGGCTCTTTATCAAAGAGATAGAGGTTTTCCGTCTTGATGACATCGATTCCCATGCGGTTTAGATCCTGGAGGATTTGAAGGATTAGATCGTATGATACGGTTTTGAAATCGGGCGCGCTGAAGCGAAGGCGAAAGTGATCGACACAAAAAGTCTCAGGTTGACCCTCTGGCCAGACCTGGACTCCGCGATTGGTGATCAGCGTGAGATGCAGGGGGCCTGCATTTACTTTTACAATTTTATCAAGGAAGTTCTCTAGTGGCGGTTTTGCATAGATGAAAACATCGCAGCCGACAAGTTCGCGTTTTTGTGGAGGAATCTCTGTTAAAGTGATTTTTTTGAAGCTCTCTTGCTTTTTGTATGAGACGAGATCTAGTTTCTCGGGATTTTTCCCAAGGTTTTTAGCAACTGCCTCTCCAAATTCCTTTGTTCCTACCAGAGATCTGCTAGAGCCTTCATTATAGATGTCTTTGGTGTGAATGCCATCTTCAATCGTTTTTAGCCAAGCGTTGTGGATAAGAGTGGCTGTCTCTGATTCTCCAATATGGTTGAGCATAAGAAGAGATGCAAGAAGAAGAGCGGAGGGATTTGCAATATTTTCCCCTGCATATTTTGGGGCAGAGCCGTGAATGGCTTCAAACATGGCACCGTACTCGCCGATATTAGCAGAGCCAACAAGTCCCACTGAGCCGGAAATTTGTGCGGCCACATCGGAGAGAATATCTCCATAGAGGTTAGGCATAACAATGACATCAAAGAGCTCAGGTGAGTCCGCGAGCTTTGCAGCGCCAATATCGACAATCCAAAATTCATTCAAAATATCGGAGTATTCTGCAGCTACTTCATCGAAAACTTTACGGAAGAGCCCATCTGAGATCTTCATAATATTATCTTTTGCAAAGCAGGTGACCTTCTTTCTACCTTGACGTTTTGCATATTCAAAGGCGTAACGAATAATCTTCTCTGAGCCGGGCCTACTGATTAGTCTGAGTGACTGGGTCATATCAGGCGTTTGTTGATACTCGATGCCTGTATAGAGACCTTCTTCATTCTCGCGGACAATGACAACATCCATGCCTGGGTGCTTTGTTTGAATATAGGGAAAGTAAGAGATGCAGGGTCTTACATTTGCAAAAAGACCAAGTGTTGTGCGGATGGTGACGTTAAGGCTTTTATAGCCACCGCCCTGTGGTGTCGTAATTGGCGCTTTCAAAAAGGCTTTTGTAGAGCGGATTGTTTCCCATACTTTAGGGTCAATACCTGTCTCAAAACCTTGCAAGTAGGCCTTTTCACCCACTTCAATCTCATGGATCTCTAGTTTTGCTCCGGCTGCATCCAAAATATGGAGAGATGCATCCATAATTTCGGGGCCAATGCCGTCGCCTTTTGCTATAGTGATTGGAATCTTACTCATAATTATTAAGTTAAGGTTTTTTTTTGATGAGTGCAAGATCTATTGAAGCAGATGCATAGAAAAATTCAACGCAGAGGCACAAAGTCGCAAAGAAACACAAAGGGGGGGTATTTTATTTACAAGTGACTGTCCTTCACTCCTTAAAAAATGATCATTTTCTCTGCGCCTCCCGCGTCTCTGCGTTGAAAAATTTTAAAGAATTTACCAAAGGTACTTGTTTCGGAATATAGTTCTAGACAGTGGGAGGGTAAGAATTTATGATGGATGGGTATGAAAATGATAGAATCCTTTTTTCAAGAACAGAAAAGCCACCTCGACTATTTTTATAAGAATATCGATATCGAAAGAACCGAAGAAATTTTTAAGAAATTACACGCGTGCAAGGGTACGATTATCTTCTCCGGCGTGGGGAAAAGTGGAATTATTGCTCATAAACTTGCGATGACGATGCTTTCAACCGGCACAAAAGCGATGTATATCCCTGCAACCGATGCGATGCATGGCGATTTGGGGATGGTAGGAGAGGATGATATTGTGGTCTTTCTCAGCAAGAGCGGTCACACAAGAGAGCTTGTTGATTTACTATTATCTGTGAAGAGAAAAGGAGCTTATTCGATAGCTCTCGTCTCAAATGAAGAGTCTCCGCTTTTTAAACAGTGTGATCTTTCCATTAGGCTGCCAATTCCTAAAGAGCTCTGCCCCTTTGATCTAGCTCCCACGACTTCAACAGAAGTACAGCTTTTATTTGGTGATGTGCTTGCAGTTGCCATGATGAAAAAGAAGAATTTTACACTGAGGCAATATGCACTCAACCATCCTGCAGGAAGTATTGGCAAAAAAATTACTCTCAAAGTAGAAGATGTCATGCTCTCAAAAGAGATGATCCCTTTTGCTACTCCTGATTCAAAGCTGCTCGACAACCTTTTTGAACTCTCTGAAAAAAAGTGTGGCTGCCTGCTCGTACATGATAAAGGGAAATTACTCGGCATTTTTACTGATGGTGATCTCCGGCGTGCCATTCAAAATGGGGGAGGAAAGGCGCTGGACATGAAGCTCTCGGAAGTGATGGTAAGAGATCCCCGAACAGTTTCACGAGAAATGCTTGCAATGGACGCTCTGCGTAAGATGGAAGAAAATCCGCACAAACTTATCACTGTCTTCCCTGTGCTTGAGAAAGATCAGATCGTAGGTGTGATTCGCATGCATGATATCTTGCAGTTAGGTGTATAACAATTCTTAGTATTGTACTCTTAATTCAAATTTGTTAGTCTCCCTCCTTTTTTCATTGGAGGTAAATATGAAAGCTCTATTTTTAGGATGTATTTTATGGATGGGCTCTCTCGTAGCTCACCCGACAAGCACGATCTATGTCCCCTATCAAACTCATCAATTCACAACTAGAGCTGTAGACGGTTCTACTTTTTTTATAGAAGATGGTTCCGCATGGGAAGTTCCTAGATATTCTCAAGACAGGTTGCTCTCTTGGTATGATCAAGATTATTTTAAAATTTCTCTGAACTATGACTATTGGTCGGATTACAAATACTGTATTACAAACAGCCAAACGGGCGAAACTATTGAAGCTAACCTTAAGCTTGGGCCTATGGAAGATAACCCTCAAACCAAAATCATCATTGCGATCGATTATATTTTGGGTGATGTCTACCTAGAAGATGGTTCAGGTTATCGCACTCATTGGAGAATTGAAGATGAGTACCCTTCTCTTTTAAACAAATGGGAAGTAGGTGATCATGTCATTCTCGGATCTTATCCTGATAACAGATGGTTTGCAACTTGGGTCTCCGATGCAGATACGGTTCTTATTAATGTTCCAACTAATAAAGCTCTAAGAGCAAAGGAGCTTTAATATGCATGCAGTACAACCAGGCGCAACTGTCGTCCATATCCACGAGCGCACTCCAGAATTAAGTCTGCAGAGAAAGGTTTCTTCTGTTGTGCTTCCCTTGTTTGTGACGGTGTTAGTAGGATTATATACACACCCATTGATTGGACTTGCTATGGGTGCTCTTACTTTTACATTTGTAAATCCTCCTACAAGAAGGGTTGTTTATTCCTCTTTCCCAAGGTATGTTGGGGGGATTTTCCCTAGCTTTCGTCCTCGTAGACGTGGGTGCTCTACTCCTCCTCCCCGTAGAAGCTTTTCTGGCGCTGGTGGCGGTGGTGGCGGAGCGGTTCCCTTAGCTCAACCTCAAAGGAAGGTTTG